>DAIMKA010000249.1:0-2994 GCA_036721955.1 Lachnospiraceae bacterium
ACAAGCGTAAGCGAGAGTGCATCCACGAGTGCAAGCGAGAGCACTTCTTCCAGCGTTGCCACTTCGGAGTCGGAATCCGGTGGTTCCGGTTCTGAGAGCACAGCTGCTCCGGGAGATCCTGCAGGAGAAGGCCAGACGGATTCAAGAGTTCTGGGTGTCAGCAGGGAACGGGCAGAGGAGCCTGCGATTTCCGGACAGGAGAGGACACAGGAGGAAGGAAAGGTTCTCGGAGCAAATCGTGACCGCCATGTAAAGACCGGCGATGAGGGAAACATGAATACCAATGCCGTGTTTGCTGGTATTAGCGGTACTCTGCTTACCCTGTGGGAGATTGTCCGGAAGAAATTGAGAAAGGGTAAGTGATGCGGAGGCGCGAATGAAAAGAAAACCGCATCCGATTCTCGGAAAGACGTTATTTTCCCTGCTGATCATGTCCTGCTACTTGTTCGGGAAAAAGGTCACGATCCCGTGGGTTGTGAGAGAGAGTCATGTACAGACTGCGCATGGCATTCAGAGCTTTATCAGTGCTGCGATGGGGAATGACACAGAGGCAGGGTCAATTCTGGCAGTCGGTTTCATGCCGTATATGACGGCAATGATTGTGGTCAGTCTGTTTCATTCTGTAACAGGGCAGAGTGAGCAGACATCGCAGAAAAGGATCATGCGTCAGATGCGTGTGGTGACATTGATCGTTGCTGTCCTGCAGTCCATGATGCGGGCCTCTCAGATGGCTTACACGGAGTATTACGGCTGCCCGGTTTCCCTGCTGAAGGGAATGACGGCAATTGTCCTGACAGCGGGAACCTTTGTGATGGTCTGGATGTCGGAGCGATGCCAGAAGTGGGGAATCGGCGGCTCGTCGGCGCTTATTCTGGCGAATATTGTACAGAATATCGGAAGGTCGCTTTTAGAGTCTCTCAGCGGTTTTATGGAGGCTGGTTATCCGATCATTCCGGTGATTCTGATCATGGGATGTGCCATTGTTCTGGTTGCCTTCGTCACACTTGTGATGGAGCGCGCAGAGATGCATCTTACCATCCGGCATGTGATGATTCACAATTCCTTTTCAGGGGACAGTGATCTTGCAGTGAAGTTAAATCCGGTTGGCACGATGGCCGTGATGTATGTGATGACGCTGTTTGCGCTGCCGTATTATTTATGCATTTTCTTTGAATCCTTTTTCGGAGCGAACAGAATTACGGAATTTCTGAAACAGAATCTGAATCTGCAGAGCGGATGGGGAATCTTGTTTTTTGCACTGATCCTGACCGCGATGAATTGCGCCCTGGCAAGAATTTATATCAATCCTCGGGAAGTGGCAGAGAATCTGCAGAAGAGCGGTGACTATATTCCGGGAGTGCATCCTGGAGAAGCGACAAGATGTGTCATCAGCGAATGCCTCTGGTTCGTGTCTCTTGTGAGTTCTTCGGTGATGTGTGTATTGATGGTGGGGCCGCTCCTTTTACAGCGGCATCTGGGTTTGAATTCTCCTGTTTTCATGCTGCCGATGACGGTTATGATTCTGTGCGGCATCATGCTGAATGTCATGAGTGAGGTTCACACGATCCGCGTGATGAACACCTATCAAACCATTCAATGGAGGCTGTGATGTTCTGCTTTGTTTCGTCATGGTATTCCGGCAATGAGAAATGGCATGCCAACGAATCTCCGTGGTACCGGCCCGGTGATGCGTATGAATTCGATGATACGATCAACCAGATCCGGATGTTCCGTACGGCCGGGGAGCCGGTTCAGCTGATGTCGCTGGCGTATGCGCCCGGGCTTCGGATGTTTCTGCACAGGCAGAATCTGTATCCGATGGATGTCTGGAATCTCTATGACGAAATGCAGGGAATTGCCGTCCGGAAGCTGGGAGTGGTTTCCTGGCAGAGCCTTGAATGGCCGAGAAATCTCCAGTGGCGCTATACGCCGTTTGTAATGATCGGTTTCCTCGGAATGGAGCGCTATGCAGAGCTTTTATTCGGAGAGAACGGGAATCTCATCCAGGTGGATTATTATTCACATGGAATGGTAAAGCGGCGGGATCTTTATGATGACCGTGGATTCCGTTCCAGCAGCATTTACTGCGATGAGAACGGAAATGAGCGGCAGGAATACTGCAGCGAGGATGGAATACCGCAGTTCCTGGAGGACAAGGGATCGGGACAGGTGACGATTCTTCCGGCTGCGTCAGGCCGTTTTCGCCGAAAATCATATGAGTCAACGGATCAGATGATTGAGGAAACGCTCCGGAAGCATTTCCTTGACATGGATCCGGAGACAACGGTGGTCGTTGCCGCCAATCCGGTGCACAATCAGATGATTCTCCGGGCGCGAAAGGGGCAGTCCATCGGTTTTTCCTATTTTGAAAACCGGTTTGACCTGAAAAATGCGGAGGCACTGAAGCGTGATCTGGCGGGCGCCCGTTTTGCCGTGACGGATACGGAGCATTCTGCGGGAATCATCCGGGAGGAAACCGGAACCGCGATGCAGATTTATGATATTTCTCCGTTTGACACCCGCCTGTCTCTTGGGAAAAGTCAGAGGATCCGGGAATTGAAGATTTTTATGCCGGTCGACGGCCTGGAGGGGTTCCTGCTGGAAACGGCGATGACACAGGTCTTTTCCTATATGGAGAAGAACAGACGGGTGATTCTTCAGGTGGCAGTGCAAACGGTACAGGAGGACCGGCAGCGGGGGCTGGACCGGGAACTGGAGTCGATTCTGGAAAAAAACGGGATCACTGACCTTGGTGTATGTCTGGAAAAAGAAGCGGAAGAAGCTGACGCAGGCAATGGAAAGGCGGGGGAAAACCGTGTGAAGATTGTCTCGTACCAGACGGAAGATGATCTGATCCGGAGATTATACGACGTGAGAATGATTCTGGATGTGCGTGATCAGCCGGATCTGTATCTGCAGATTGCGGGGATCAGTGCGGGAATTCCACAGGTTAATTATCGCTTCACCCGTTATGTTCAGCACCAGAAGGACGGT
>DAIMKA010000250.1:0-2992 GCA_036721955.1 Lachnospiraceae bacterium
TGGGTGCCCTTCGTCATGACAACGAGCATGACACACAAAAGAGCCGCGCGAAGCAATCCGCGGCTTCCCGGTGCATTTTCCCTGTTCCGGCCCGAAATTGTCTTGTCGGACGTCTCGCAGGGATTCTCCCGCACCGCGTCCGTCAGGAGGATGAGAACCATGGCAATCAGGGCAACATAGCAGTTGGTCTTCAGGAGCGTTGCCGCGGCGATGCAGATCCCGGCGCCCACCGCATACCGGAGCCTTCGCCGGTTCAGATAGACGATTTCCAGCCACAGCGCCGCCGTCTGAAAAGCGAACGACCACAGGTCGGCATACACGAAGGTCGCGAACACATAGTAAAACCAGCAGCCCATCGAGAGGATCTGCAGGACCGCGCAGACCTTCCTGCTGCGGAACAGCTCCCAGGCGATCCGGTACAGGAAATACAGGTTGCAGAGAATGGAAACGACATTGAGAAGCTGATAGACAAGAAAATCGGACGGTCCGCACAGCGCCGCGATCAGCTGTCCGATGAAAACATAGGTGATCTGAAACGGATAAACGAAAAGATATCCGCCCTCCCGCAGGGCCCCGTAGTCCCCCGAGGAGAAGGCCTGCATGATGTCGTCCAGCTGCAGGGCATCGTTCGTTGCATTTCCGCGGATCACGAAGACCAGAAACAGCGACATCGCCCCCGCGAAGATCATCATCGGCCAGGGAAAGGCGGGGCGGTCTTCTCCCTTTCCTCCCTCCCGGTCCATTCTCCATAACACGATGCCGGTCACCGCCAGCACCGCCGCCATGGACAGGAGAAGGAGCGGCACATTGTCCCGCGCGATATCAAACAGATCATTCTGCTCGTACTGCCGGAAGGAAATCACCGTCACAAGGCTGAAAAGAAATACTGCGGCGGAAAGAATGCCGAGAAGGCCGTAGGAAAGGGCGATTGCAAATTTTTTCAGGAAAATCAGTATTTTCATGGCAGGCTTTCCATTTTATTTTCTATTTCGGAAGGAATCGGCCTGCAAGCGGCCTGTTCACGCCGAAATCCTGCAGGTGCCGAACAGATATCATTATATCAAAAAAGCCGACCTGAAGCATTCACTCCAGACCGGCCTGTCATTGCCGTGAAAAAACCCTTCGGCCCTGTGCACTTTGACTCCTAGCCTCAGCCAGGTGGGTGCCCGCGGCAGATACTTTTGCCATCCCTAGACCGCCGGACAAGCCGGGGATCTTCCGTCCTCGTAAGGCGGGGGCGCGACAGCCATACTGCAAGACTAAGCTCCCGTTTAAAGTATTTGTAGGTTCAAAATAACACAGGAAAAATGCTTCCGGGCAAAATCAAGTATAGCAAGCTCCCCCGCGTTTGTCTACGAGTTCCTCCCCTGCAGCAGGAGCCTTCGCACTCAGATCTTGGCGCACTCCTTCACGAGCCATGCCTTCTCCTCTTCGTTCAGATAAGGAGAAATTTTCTCCACCACCTCTTTGTGGTATTCGTTCAGCAGTTTTCTCGTGTGCGGCGTGAGAACCTCCGGGTCAATCAGATCGCGGTCCAGCGGAGCAAAGGTAAGCGGCTCAAAGCACAGGAACGTTCCGTCCGGTGTGGTTCCCCACTCGCGGCACAAGAGAATCGTCTCAATCCGGATGCCGTACTCGCCCTCGCGGTAAACGCCCGGCTCGTCCGACACCACCATGCCGGCCTCGAACGGCGTCGAATCCGCCTTCTCGCGGACCCTCCAGCGGATGGTCTGCGGCCCTTCATGCACATTCAGAAGATAGCCGATTCCATGGCCGGTTCCGCACTTGTAGTCCATGCCGTTCTCCCACATGGGCTCTCTTGCCATGATGTCGAGCGCCATGCCGCTGCACCCCTTCAGGAAAACCGTTCCCATCAGCTGCAGCTGGGACACTGCCGTCAGCGTATAGCTGCGGCGCATCTCGTCCGTCACCGGTCCGACCGACATGGTTCTCGTGACATCCGTGGTTCCGCGAAGATAATGTCCGCCGGAATCCACGAGCAGCATTCCCTCGGGAGAGAGCTGTGCTCCGCCGTCCGCTCCGGGCTCATAGTGCATCATGGCCGCGTTGCTGCCATAGGCCGAAATCGTCGGGAAGGACAGCTCCACGTAATCCGAAATTCCGGCTCTTAGATGATCGAGGTAAGAAGCTGCCGACCCTTCGGTCAGCGCGGCGCCCTCCTTCATGCTCTTTTTCAGCCAGTAGATGAACTTCGTCAGCGCGGCGCTGTCTTCCACATAGATCTCCCGGAAGTTGCGGATCTCCGTCTCATTCCGGATGGACTTCATGTAGTCCACAGGGCTCGGAGTCTCCACGAGAAGCTTTTTCTCTTCCTCCGCCCGGATCTTTCCGGCTGCTGCGGCCGGAAGCGCGGAAAGGTCCAGATTCTCCCTCTCCTTCAGGCTTCTGTCAATGCTGCGGTCCAGATTCTGTAAAAGGCCCCGGTACACGGCATAGCTCGTGTAATCCGGGTCAATCCAGACACGGGGTGCCTCTTTCTCCCTGCCGGATCCAAGGGGAAGCTCCGGCAGATCGGAGAGAAACTCCCCATAGCTTCGAAGCGTGATTCCGGAAGCCTTTGCATAAGCCGAAAGCTCCTTCGTCACCTCCGCATCCTGCAGATACAAAAGAGCCGTTTCCTTCGTCACAACCGCATAGGACAGGGCCACCGGGTTGCATTCCACATCGTTTCCGCGGATGTTGAACAGCCACATGATCTCGTCAAGCTTGCTGCTGACATACGCAGTGACGTTTTTCTCCTCCATCCGCGCGCGGAGCCTTCCCAGCTTCGACTGCGCCGTCTCTCCGGCGTACTTGTCCGCGTCCAGAAGGAAAACCGGGTGCTCCGGAAGCGCGGGGCGCTTCTCCCAGGCATCTCCCGCAAGATCCCGGTCCGCCCGGATGGAAATGCCCTTTCCTGCAAGAAGAAGCGAAAGCGCCTCTCCCTCCGCCTTCGTGATGCAGCGGCCGTCAAAGAAAAGGACCGACTTCT
>DAIMKA010000251.1:0-2967 GCA_036721955.1 Lachnospiraceae bacterium
GGCTTCTTTTGCCGCTGCCGCAAAACCGATGGCCGCCGGCACATTTTCCGTTCCGGCCCGCCGTCCGCTCTCCTGCGCACCGCCATGAATCAGCGAACCGATTCTGGTTCCTCTGCGGATATACAAAAAACCGATTCCCTTCGGGCCTCCGATTTTATGTGCACTCACGGACAGAAGATCCACATCCATTTCTTCCACATCAATGGGAAGCTTTCCGTAGGCCTGCACCGCGTCCGTGTGAAACAGGATCCGGCGCTCCGGCCTTTTCCGGGATCCGGGCCTGTCCTCATGGCCGCCGTCCGCGTTCCGGAGCTCTTCCTCGCGCTGTCTCACGACGCGGACCAGGTCCCGCACCGGCTCAATGGTTCCGACCTCGTTGTTCGCCAGCATGACCGACACCAGAACGGTATCCGGATGGCCTTCCAGTTCTTCTCTCAGACTCTTTTCGGATACAAAGCCTTCTTCGTCCACGGGAAGGTACGAGACGGTGTATCCCCTGCTCTCCAGGTAGGCGCAGGTGTGAAGCACCGCGTGATGCTCCACCTGCGTCGTGATGATGTGCCCCGTCCGCCGTTCCGGCAGGCCGGCCTCCGCCGCACCGATGAGCGCCCAGTTGTCCCCTTCCGTTCCTCCGGAGGTGAAAAAAATTTCCTTCCAGTCCGCACCGATCGTTTCCGCCAGCACGGTTCTCGCCTGATCCAGCCTTGCCTTTGCCTCCTGCGCGATGGGATAAGAGGGACTTGCGTTCCCGTAAACCTCCCGCATTGCTTTCGTCATCTGTTCCAGCGAACACTCCCGCATCGGGCAGGTCGCCGCATGATCCAGATAAATCATACTCTTTCTGTTCTCCCAGAATTCAAATCATCCCGTTCGCCCCGCGTGGCACTTCTGTGCCCGCCCCTTGCGCGGGGAACTGCCCTCTTGCATGGATGACGGGCATCATACTGCCTTGTGTCCCTGCCGTCATGGCAGGGATCTGCCTAATGCAGGTTCGATTCCTGTCAGCTGCAGTTTGTCCCTGCCGCCGTGGCAGGGATCTGCCCCCTGCAGGTCCGGGTACTTACTTCCTTAACCCTTTCGGATAATGGTTCTTCAGCACTCCGCCGGAAGCCTTCCCCCAGCCCATGGAGACGCCGTCCGCTGCAACCAGAACCCAGCCTTTCCATGAGGGATCGCAGGGCAGGGTTTCCCCGCGAAGATACACGGCTGCCTCCCTGCTTTCAGAAGGAAGGTCCAGACTCCGCACCGCATCCTCCGGGTGAAGCGCCATCGCCAGCGCATGGGAAGGTTCAAAGCGCCCCTTCTTCATCGTTCCGATCTGCAGACCCGGACGCAGTACGCGGAGTCCGTCCGTCGGAATCTCCGACGCATACGGCATCAGATACAAATCATCTCCGAAACGCTTCGCACCGCTTGCGGACAGCTCCGCATACCGGTCCAGACATCCTTCCCGGAGCGCTTCCCCGGCAAACTCTCCTGCTGCCGCCAGCATATCTGCTCCGCTCCAGGATTCCTGCCGGTTTCTCTGTTCTTGACTCATTCGGTCAATTCTTTTCCCGGTCCTTTTTCCGGCCTTTCCGGCGGCATTTGCGCGTTTTTCCCAGGCTCCTGCCGCAAGGCCGCTCCCCATCGGAACCGCTTCCTTTCTCAGGTTCCCTTCCTTCCGGAACACGGCCAGGAAATGGCCCTCTCCTTCCAACCGGTGCGGCCAGAGGCGGATGGTCCCGCGGAGCGCTTCGATCCCGACATCCGCTTCTTCCTGTACCGTTCCCAATTCCCGATGCGCCGCTCCTTCTTCCGGTTTCAGGATGTCCTTCTGTCCGGACCGTTTGGGGTCCTGACCCTCATTTCCGGCCCGGAATTTCCCATACCACTCCGGGTGCCCGGTGTCGAAGCCGAATGCCTCCATGGCCCCGCCGAGCTTCGCCGGGAGGTCCACCAGAGAGAACTCCGGATGGCGTCTTTGGAAATTCTCCGCGCTGTCCTCATCCTCCGCGGGCGCGAAGGTGCAGGTCGAGTAGACGAGAAAGCCGCCGCTTTTGACCATCACCGCCGCCTGATCGAGAATCTCTTCCTGACGCCTTGCGCAGTTCTCCACATTCTCCGGGCTCCACATCAGGAGAGCCTGCTCTTCCTTCCGGAACATTCCTTCCCCGGAGCAGGGAGCATCCACGATTACCCGGTCAAAAAAAGCGGGAAACCGTTCCGCAAGCTTCTCCGGTGTCTCATTCGTAACCACCGCGTTGGCAATTCCCATCCGCTCCACATTCTGTGAGAGGATCTTCGCCCGGCCCGGATTGATTTCATTGGAGACCAGAAGTCCTCTTCCGAGAAGCTCTCCCGCGAGCATGGTACTCTTTCCTCCCGGCGCCGCACACAGATCCAGGACCTTGTCGCCGGGCTCCGCGCCCGCCAGCGCCGCCACCGCCATCGCACTCGGCTCCTGCAGGTAGTAAAGCCCCGCCTCATGAAGCGGCGACTTGCCGGGCCTCGTCTCATTATCATAGAAAAAACCATACGGCTCCGCCCACGGCACCGGCCGAAGGCCAAAATTTGCGAGTGACATTGATATGTCACTCGCAAACTGCAGCATCGGTGCTGACGCACCGGCTGCCGCATTCGGCAAAACCGCATTCGCGGATTTTGCCTCAGCGAGGTATAAGTTTAAGTTTGCGAGATCCGGAGACACCGCAGGCATTTTCAGCGGGTTCAGGCGGAGGCCCCTTGCACGCTCCCTTTCGAAGGCACCCCGGAATTTCTCATATTCGTCTTCGCCCAGCATTGCCTTCATTCTTTTTTCAAACTCTTCCGGTAATGGCAGCATGCTCTTCCCTTTCTAATCGCCAAGGAGCATGGCGCGGACAATGCCGGCCCTCCTGTACTCTCTCTTTCCGGCTCCCAGTCCGGTCCTCCGGATGACAAACTCCGCGGGCAGTTCTTCCCCGGTCCTGAGGGCCGCGACAGCCG
>DAIMKA010000252.1:0-2944 GCA_036721955.1 Lachnospiraceae bacterium
CTATAATGAGCTGCTGTGCCGGGGGTATTCGGTTGATGTCGGCGTCGTCGAAGTGAGTGAAAGAAATGACGGCAGGCAGGTGCGGAAACAGTGCGAGATTGACTTTGTGGTGAACTATGGTGCAAAGAAGTACTACATTCAGTCTGCGTTGAGTGTCAGCGATCCGGACAAAATGGAAACGGAGCTGCGCCCCTTGAAAAATGCGAAGGACTTTTTCAAGAAAATTATTATCAGCAAGTCTTCCATGAAATCGTGGACAGATGAGGACGGCATTCTGCACCTCGGATTGTATGAATTCCTCTTAAATGAGAATGCATTGGAATTATAGGGAAAATGGAAACAAAAAGCGAGATCAAACCGCCTGTATGCTGAAAATGTGCAGAAAATGCGTGGGGATGAAGCACGGACTGAGTGTTGAGAGGGACCCTGCGAAGCCACTTGAAAGTTACTGCAATTAAGCACAAACTTTCAAATGGATTCATGAATATTTTCTGGTAACACGGAATTGCTGGTCTGCCAGTGCGGGAAGCAAATCCGGCTCTTGCCAAACCTGATTCCAGATGATACAATCAAAAAGCTGTTCTGGGTGGAACAGCTGTGAGGCCGTCTTTCCTGCCGCATCGCGGTGATCTGCGAAACGAAGACAGGGGATCCCGATGTTCGGGTGCGGCGGCTCATGTAGGTGAGTGAATGATAGATCATTCACGGCAGCGCTTGCACGAAGGAGGTAGTCGAACATGAGAGAAGGAATTCATCCTCAGTATTATCAGGCAACCGTTACCTGCAACTGCGGCAATACTTTCGTAACCGGATCCACCGTACCGGAGATCCACGTCGAAGTTTGCTCCAAGTGCCATTCTTTCTATACTGGCCAGCAGAAGGCAGCAAATGCTAAGGGTCGCATTGATAAGTTCAACAAGAAATACGGTCTTAAGTAAGATATCTGGCAGAACATATACCTTAAGTAAGATAGTGATTTCAAGCGATGACGGAGGTTGGAGCAGGAAGCTGCCCCGACCTCTTTTTGTTAATCGTTCAGCACATGCAAGTCTGAAAAGCAGGGAAACCGCTTGTGGTTGCTCCTGCTTTCCGGACTTGCATGTGGCCAGGATCCGGAGGATCCCTGGCCGTTCACATCGAGAATGGGACGAAGGCCCATTTGAGATGCGAATGTTGAATAGTTACATGCAGAGGAGAGTACAATGGCCAAACGAAAACGGCGGCAGCGCTACTCCGGAATCGGCGGACAGGCCGTGCTGGAAGGCGTAATGATGCGCAACAAAAGCCAGATGGCAGTGGCGGTGCGGAAGCCAAACGGCGAAATCGAGGTGGGTGTGGATGAGTACCACGGCATCGGAGAGAAGACGGTCTGGACAAGGCTCCCTCTGATCCGCGGAGTCCTTTCTTTTATCGATTCCCTCATCACCGGAATGAAGGCGATGAATTTCTCGAGTTCCTTTTACGAGGATGAGACAACGGGAGACAACAAGTCGCCGGAGAAAAAAGAGCGGGAAGAGGCGGTGCTGACCGGAATCACCATCATGGTTTCTCTCGTGCTGGCGGTTGGAATTTTCATCATACTGCCGGTCTTTCTGATGAAGCTGATGAGCGGAATGATCCGGAGTGACGCCGTGATGGCGATCCTGGAGGGCGTGATCCGGCTTGCAATTTTCCTGATTTACATGATTGCGATCTCGGCGATGAAGGACATCCGGCGGCTCTATGGCTATCATGGCGCGGAGCATAAATGCATCAACTGCATTGAGAGCGGGAGACCGCTGACAGTGGACAATGTCATGAGAAGCTCACGCTTCCACAAACGGTGCGGCAGCAGCTTCATCGTGCTGATTCTGGTGATCAGTGTCATTTTGTTCTTCTTCATCCGGGTGGACAGCTTCGGCATGCGGATTCTGGTCCGCATCGCGCTGATCCCTCTCATCGCGGGAATTTCGTTTGAATTCCTGCGGTATGCCGGCCGACACAACAATACCTTTGTGAATATCATCTCGGCACCGGGCGTCTGGCTGCAGCACATCACGACGAAGGAGCCGGACGAAGGAATGGCAGAGGTTGCAATCGCCTCGGTGGAGGCGGTTTTTGACTGGAGAGCCTATCTGAAGAAGAATTTCGGCTACACGGACGATGACATGGATGCGATGTAAAAGAGTAACGGTTTCTCACGTGACGGCATCCCGGATTTTTGCACAAGAGCTTGAGATGCCCTGATGAACCGTGGCCATGATTTACATCTGCCGTTTTCGCAGTGAACGGGATGCCTGCCGACTGCATGGATATGGAAGATCGAAGAACAGAAGCACAATATAAAACCTATCGGGAGCTTTATGAAGAGGGCAGACGGATTCTGGAACAGACCGGACTGCCGGATGCGGCATTGGACGCGAGGCTCCTTCTGGAAGAGGTCTGCGGAACGAATCTGCAGGCCCTTCTTGTTTTTCCGGACCGGAGAATCTCCGAAGAGGAAGAGAAGAAGTACCGGGCGTTCCTTCAGAGAAGAAAGGACCGGGAGCCGACGGCCATGATTCTCGGACAGTGGGATTTCATGGGACTCACGTTCCGGCTGAACCGGAGCACCCTCATTCCGGAACAGGACACGGAGGTTCTGGTGGAAACGGCACTGGAAGAGCTGCGTGCAAGGAAGCTGTCGGAGGCTCCGATCCGGATTCTGGATTTATGCACGGGATCGGGCTGCATTCTGCTCTCTCTGCTTCATGAGCTGAAAAAGGCTGCGGGGCTTGGGACGGACCTTTCCGAAGAGGCGCTGGAGGCTGCCAGGGAGAATGCGAAGGAGCTGGGGCTCTCGGATCGTGCTGCGCTGCGGCAGGGTGATTTGTGGGAACCGGTCGGGGAGGAGCAGTTCGATCTCATCGTCTCGAATCCCCCTTACATTCCGACCGGGGTGATTCCGACATTGGAGCCGGAGGTC
>DAIMKA010000253.1:0-2939 GCA_036721955.1 Lachnospiraceae bacterium
GAGACTTCTCCTTCTGCATGCCGATTCCGGTCCGGATTCTGGGCTCCGCCGTGAGAATACTCTGCACCGCGGCGTTAAAATCCTGACAAGTGTCCACAGGCTTTTTCCTTTCTGTCAGGCCACCGCTGCAAAATCAGATGTTGTTTTGCATGGAGTCTTGTTTTCACTTTCTTCCTTTTTGCTGGTGCAGCCGAAAAATCGGTATTTTCATATTCAATAATCTCCCTGTTTCAGGAGCTCGCGCACCCGGGCAAAGGCCTTCTCTTCCCCCTCGTTGGCAAGAAGAACAAGAAGGCTCTCCAGAAGATCCGCCGTATCCGGGTGGAGGAACTGCCTCGTGTCGCCCTTCCGGTAATACTCAATCGGATCCGAGTCCCTGTAGGCCGCGCCGTTGTAGGTTTTGGACGCTGCGATCCGGTCCATGAACATTTCCATCACGTAGCGCAGCGGCATGCGGCAGGCCATGATGCCGCTCCCTGCAATGCCGTCGTGGCGGCGCGTGGAATAGTCCAGCCAGTACTCATAGTGATGGCGGTTTCTCCCCTTATGATGGAGCCATGAGGTGGAAAGTCCCTTGTCCTCGCGCTCCGCGTTGTTCGGTGAGCGGGTTCCCTGATAATAGCGGGCGCCCACCCAGAATTCGGTCGGACTGTATTTGGAGAGATCATGCGTAAGTCCCTGCCAGTACAGTCCGACCTGAAAGCATTCCCGGCACACCAGATGACGGTGATGGGTGATGGTCCGGAAATGCGCGATGGTTTTGCGTAAAGTAATGCGGTTGTCAGTCATGCCTTGTTTGTCTGTGATGCCTTGTCCCTGATCGTTCATTCAGGCCGTTTTCCTTTCCCGGCCTGTTTCTGTGCCTTTTCTCTCCGGATTCCGACGATCGCGATGGGGCGGTCCGGCTGGCCCGGCTTTTCCTTTTCTGTCTTCTTCTGCGGCAGCGCCTGCAGAATCTGGATGGAACGGCCCCCGAGCGTCACGGTCCTTTCGTCCGGAAGCCCCTTTGCCGTCTCCGGGAACGGATTCTCCAGGAAGGTGTCCATGACGACCTGCCAGCGGTACCCGTCCGGGAGCTTCGGAATTGCGAGCACCTGGCTGTGCCAGTGCATGTTGAGGGCGATATACAGGAACGAATCCCGCGGGGCTTCCTCGTCATAGGCCTCCGGCAGAAGGATTCCCACGGTGTGGGAGTAACCGGACAGATCCGGCTTCCATGCCTCGCTCCCGTGCAGGGAAATATCCGGATAGCCGATGGCCTTCGGATCATTGAAGCCAAAGGGGTGTTTCCTTCGGAAGACGCCGTGATCCCTGCGGAACGCGATCATCCTCTGCGTGAAGGAGAAGATCGCCCGGCTCCCTGCCGTCTCCTTCCAGGAGAGCCACCCTGTCTCGTTGTTCTGGCAGTACGGGTTGTTGTTGCCGCCCTGCGAGTTGCAGCGCTCATCACCCGCAAGAAGAAGCGGTGTTCCCTGCGCGAGGAGATTGAGCGTGATGAGGTTTCTCATCTGGCGGGTGCGGAGCGTGCGGATGTCCTTCTTGTGGCAGGGTCCCTCCACGCCGCAGTTCCAGCTCCAGTTGTTGTCGCAGCCGTCCCGGTTGTTCTCTCCGTTCGCCTCGTTGTGCTTCCAGTTGTAGGAGACAAGATCCGCCAGCGTAAAGCCCTCGTAGTTGGTCACATAGTGGACGCATCCGTGTCCCGACGGAACCGAGACGAAGGACTTGACGAATTCGCGCAAAACCTGGTTGTCGCTCTTGACAAAGCGCCTTGCCAGCGTCTGAAACGAGTCGGTGTACTCGCACAGGTGCTG
Organism: Lachnospiraceae bacterium; assembly: GCA_036721955.1. Classification (GTDB taxonomy): domain Bacteria; phylum Bacillota; class Clostridia; order Lachnospirales; family Lachnospiraceae; genus CAG-791. The sequence continues at coordinate 1,812 of DAIMKA010000253.1, forward strand.
CACCGAAGGCTTGCCGACCGTCGGATTCTCCTTGTCCTCCTTCTGGAGCTCCTCATACGGGAAATCGTAGTAAAACAGAGCGGTGTCGCTCAGCATCGGATCCGAAGCAATGGTCTGCAGCGCCGCCGCGTTGCCCTTCAGATGGAAGCCGTCGATCTGGTAGTGCGTTACATAAAAGCGCGCCGTCTCCAGCTGCGTCTGAATCGTGACGTTGTCCGGAAAATAGAGCTGCAGGAACACTTCAATTCCGTTCCGGTGAAGCGTTTCCACCATCTTCCGGAATTCAATCTGCGGAGTGTCGGAAAAAGCGTAGGCGCTCTTCGGGGCAAAATAGCACCCCTCCCCGAAATTCCAGTAATTCTCCTTCACCGGCGGCTGAGGCTGCGCAGCGGCTGCCGCAACCTCAGCCGTGACCTTTCGGGTCTTCTCGCGCTCTTCTTCGCTCATGCCCTCCGGCTCGCCGACAATTTTGCCCAGAGCCTCCGGGCGAAGCTCATAGACCGGCATCAGCTCCACGCCGTTGATGCCGAGCTTCTTCAGATAGGAGGCCTTGTCCGCAAGTCCGCGGAAGGTGCCGCGCGCCAGGGAGCGCGAAGTGCGGGAGGCCGTAAAGCCACGGACATGCAAGCAGTAGAGAATCCTCTCCTGCCAGCCGCGGTGCTTCAGACTCCCGTATGCGGGAAGCGAGTCCTCCGGGAACGGATACAGGCGGGAGAGCGTCGTCTTCTGCCCGTCCAGACTGACCTCGATCAGCTCCCGGGCATAGGGATCGTCAAAGGTATAATTGTCGCGGTAATAGCGGTAGCCCCACTCCTCCGGCTTTAGCCCTTTGATTTTCACGGAGTAGAGACTCCCGTAGCGATAATCGTCCGTAAAGGGAATCCGGACCTCCTCAAGATCCGGAAGGTGACGGAGAATCAGTCCGCAGCAGGAGCAGTCGCGGAAAACACAGCTGAACACGGCTCCGTCCTTCAGAATCATGGTTCCCGGACGAACGGTGTACGCCGGTGATGCGGTCAGTGCATAAGGCATCTTCTGTCTCCTCCTCAAATTTTATACAGAGCTTATATTAACATAGATTCGAAGCCTCCGCGGAACAATATTTCGTCGCCGGCCCGCAAAGGAGGC
>DAIMKA010000254.1:0-398 GCA_036721955.1 Lachnospiraceae bacterium
CTCCGTCAGAAACGGGCAGAAGCCGTCCTCCTTCATCGGAATGTACTTCAGCTCCCCGTCTTCCCGAAGGAAACGGCCCAGCTTCGCCCCCAATTCTCCTTCCTGGACTTTATAATAGTAAAAGGTGTCATCATCCACATCGACTTCCCAGTCTCTGCAGCAGGTATCGGGACAGTCACCCGCCAGACAATGAAATTTGTTATAATAATCCGGATATTCAATCTGCATCACAGGCTCCTTTACCGTTTGGCTCTTTGGCGATTCGACCGTTCATTTTTCTGCAGGCAGTCTGCTCTGAAATTATCCTGCATGAAATGAACCTCTATAAATATAAAGGTAACTGTTCCGGGCATTTCGGACTTTCGTACGGAAATGTCATGCACTGAACAGCTACAGAT
>DAIMKA010000254.1:408-2938 GCA_036721955.1 Lachnospiraceae bacterium
CGCTTCTCTGCATCGGACATATGAAAGACAAATCGCTGGATCAGCTTCAGAAGGAGTACTTAAAGCGCCTGTCTGCCTTCTGCAGAGCTGAGGTCATTGAAGTGAAGGATGAGGCCAACACCCATGCGGACCGACCGGCCGAAGCCCGGCAGATCAAGGACCGGGAGGCTGCGCATGCTCTGGAGAAGATCCGCCCTTCGGACTTCTGCATTCTCCTTGATCTCCACGGAAAGGAATGGAGTTCCGAGGAATTTGCCGTTCAGCTTGCCGGATGGCAGCGCCGCTCCTCGAATCTCGTTTTTGTCATCGCGGGATCGCTCGGTCCCGGAGAGGCACTTCTTGCAAGAGCCAACCAGCGCTGGAAGCTCTCGGACCTCACCTTCACTCACCTGATGACAAGAGTTCTGGTTCTCGAACAGATTTACCGCGGCTTCATGATTGATGCCGGAAGAGCCTATCATAAATAATGCAGGTTCTGCTTTTCTGTCCGTCTTTCGGACCTGTTGTTCCGAACCGATGTAACAAAAGAAAAGTACCTGGTCAGCGATGCTGATCCGGTACAGATAAAGGACTTTCTATGATAAACAACTTCGGCAAAAATGATTTTGCAAAAACAGATTCTGCAGTCAGAAAATACACGGCTTCCGATATGGCGAAGGTCTACTGTGAAAAGTGCAACGGCTGCGGTGACTGCTGCCACGGCATGACAACTACCATTCATCTGGATCCCTGGGATGTTTACCGGCTCTCGGAGGGCCTCGGAAAGGATTTCGGAGAACTCCGCCGTGCCGGCATTCTTGACCTGCACGCGGAGGAAGGCATGATCCTGCCGCATCTTCGTATGCAGGAAGGAGAAAACGGAGCCTGTCCCCTTCTTTCCTCCGACGGACGCTGCTCCATTCATCCGTTTCGCCCGGGTCTGTGCCGTCTGTTCCCTCTCGGGCGCGACTATGACGCGGATACGAAGACCTTCCGCTATTTTATCGTGGACAACGGCTGTGACATGCCCGGCAAAATGAAGATCAAAATCAGCAAATGGCTCGGCATAACCGATCTTCCCGAATATGAGAAGTATGTCTCCGAGTGGCACTATTTCTGCCGGGACGTGAAGGACTTCCTGAAAACCTGCGAGGATGCAGCCTTTGCCGAACAGCTGAATCTGTTTCTCCTGAAAGTCTTCTTCGTAACTCCCTATGTCATCCCGGAGGACGGCTCTCAGGATTTCTATTCCCTGTTCCGCATGCGGCTTGCACAGGCAAGGACGGTACTCTGAGACTGCCGTTTTTCCTTCGTTTTTTCGAAATCACGATTCCGCTGCCGCGATTTTTTTATACTTCTCGAAGGCTGACGGAATCGAATACGTTTCCGCCAGCTCTTTTCGGGTCACAAAGAAAATTCCATCCCTGCGAAGCTTCTCTCTTTTCTCCTCCGACAGAGGAGGGATCACGGCTTCATACCCGGTCATGTACCACTCGATATGAGAGAAAATATGCTTCGCCGGAGGAAGCTTCCGAAGACTTTCTGCCTTTTCCGGAGATTCCGGACGGAGGCAGAGCTCTTCCTGCTCCCCAGGGTCTTCGGAACATTCTTTCCACAGTCCCATCCCGGCGAGAGCTCTCTTCGCCTCTTGTTCGTTTCTCTGCCCGGGTACATTGGGAAACTCCCAGAGCCCCGCAAGGAGTCCGTCCTCGCCTCTTCTTCGCACTGCCAGAAGCTCTCCCGCGCGGATCAGAAATACCGTAAGCTTTTCTTTTTTCCGTTCCTTCTTCGGAGGAACAACCGGAAATGCGGTCTCTCTCCCGTTTCGGTGAGCCAGGCAGCGCTCCTTCCAGGGACACAGAAGACACAGCGGTTCTCCGTTCGGAAGGCAGATTCCTGCCCCCAGGTCCATCAGTGCCTGATTGAAATCTCCCGGACGCTCTGCCCTGGAGATTGCTGCGCCATAGTAGTCCAGCGCCGCCTTCCTTGCCGCCGGAGCCTTGATGTCCTCCCCGTATTCCGTCATCCTTGCAAAAACACGAAGAAGGTTTCCATCCACTGACACCACCGGTTTCTGAAACGCAATGGATGCAATGGCAGCGGCGGAATACGGCCCGATTCCCGGGAGCTTTTCCAGCTCTTTTGGGGAATCCGGCATCTTTCCGCCATATTCCTCCATAATCATGACCGCCGCCTTGTGAAGATTTCTCACACGGGAATAGTAGCCCAGTCCCTCCCAAAGTTTCAGATAAACCTCTTCCGGTGCCGCAGCAAGAGAGGCAATATTCGGGAGATTCTCGAGAAACCGCAGATAATAGGCCTTTCCTGCCTCTACCCGCGTCTGCTGCAGCATAATCTCCGAAAGCCAGACATGGTACGGAGTCGGATCCTCTCTCCAGGGAAGAATCCGCCGGTTTTCGGCATACCACGACAGAAGCTCTCCGGTCTGTGTCCTCTCTGCTGCGGCTTCCTGCTCGTTTACTGTTTCCTGCATCTTTATACCTCACTGAGGCAAAATCCGCGAAGGCGATTTTGCCGAATGCGGCAGCCG
>DAIMKA010000255.1:0-1219 GCA_036721955.1 Lachnospiraceae bacterium
CATGTGCGGGCCAGACGGCGGATTCTGTACGTGGAATTTACCAAAAGAGCTGCCCTTGATTTTATCTTGAGTGAGATGAAGTCCCGGGGAGATCGGATTGAGGATATTGAAATGACGCAGGATGCGGAGAGCAAGGAGAAAAACGGGAAAACGCAGCGTGCCTATGTGTATTACCGGACTACCGGAAAAGAGCAGGAACCCGGCGAGGACTGGAAGCAGGTACCCGGTATTGACCTGGTGGAGCTCATTTAATTAAGAAAGAGTCGGAAAGCTGTTGGATGCGGTATGCAGAGGGCGAGCGGATGACAGGAGAAGAAGCCGGGATTTCCGAATTGCGAGAGATACACACGGCAGGAGAAGAGGTCAGGAACATTCAGAATCTCAAACAGTCTGCGGAAGAGAAGCGGAGAACAGAAAGGTTTATAGGGGAAGAAAATGGCAGAACATCTTATTGTGGTCAGTGTGGACGCACTGGTATATGAAGATCTGGAGCTTTTGGGGAAGCAGCCGAACGTGAAGCGGCTTCTGGAAGGTGGGAGTCTCATCCGGCACATGCGGACGGTGTATCCGAGTTTGACGCATATCGTGCATACCACGCTCATGACGGGATGCACGCCGGACCGGACGGGGATTATTGCGAATGAGCATTTTGAACCGGGCAACGCGAAGCCGGCCTGGTTCAACCGACTGGAGGAGGTGCAGTGCGAAACTCTGTTTCACGCTGCGAAGAAAAAGGGCCTTACCACCTGCTCCTGCCGGTGGCCGCTGACAGCGGGCGGTTTTGATACCATTGATTATCTCGTTCCGGAGATCATGGATGAGGATCGCGAAAAGGAAGAAAGCCTTCTGGAAGTGCACCGGAAAATGTGTTCGCCGGAGATCTTCGAAGAGATCATCCGTCCGAACATCGGGATTCTTGACTGGAGCACCTCCAAGCATCCGACCGATGAAGAGTTCCAGATTACCTGCGCCTGCGAGATCATCCGCAGGTACCGGCCGAATCTTGTGATGACGCATCCCAGCTACGTTGATGCCACGAGACACCAGTACGGGCTGTTCAGCGACAAGCTGGATGAGGCGCTGATCGCCACGGACCGTTGGATCGGAATGCTCCTGGATGCAGTGAAGGATGCGGGAATCGAGAACAGCACGGATATCGCGGTTGTCAGCGATCATGGGCATCTGGAAGCTGTGCGGAGCATTGCCTTCAATGTTTTCC
>DAIMKA010000255.1:1229-2917 GCA_036721955.1 Lachnospiraceae bacterium
AAGGAAAGGGGATATATTGATACGGATCCGGAGGGAAAGGTAACCGGCTGGAGAGCCTGGGCCAAGGGCTGCGGGCTGTCCGCGGAGATCTATGTCTCTGAGAACGGAGATGAAAAGGCGGTTTATCAGAACCTTCAGGAGATGGCAGAAGCCGGAATCTACGGAATCTCCGAAGTGCTGACCGCAGAGGAAGCAGAGGAGCGGTATGGAATCTGCGGCGGATTTTCGTTTATTGTAGAGACCGACGGATATTCGGACTTTACGGATGAATGGAGAGGCCCTGCGGTCATTCCTGCAGGTCGCACGGCGTTCCGATACGGCCACTCCGATCATGGACACATGCCGGAGAAAGGACCGCAGCCTCCGATGATCGTCTGCGGACCGGACTTCCGGGAGGGAGTGCGGCTGGAGAATGGAAAGGTAGTGGATGAGGCTCCCACCTTTGCAAGAGTTCTGGGGCTGGAGCTCCCCGATGCGCAGGGAAAGGCTATTGAAGAGATCCTCTGCTGAAAGGAGGCGGAGCGGAAAAAGAGGAATCAAAGGGAGCAAAGCAGTATGCAGACGGGAATTGCAAAGGTGAATGAAAGGACGGGGAAGGTCTTGTTCTGGCTGAGCTGGCTGGTTTATTTTTCCTCTTATCTGGGGAGACTGAACTATTCCTCGGCAATGTCCTCGATTCTCGGAGACGGAGTCCTGACAAGATCCCAGGCGGGTGCCATTAGCATGGCGTATTTTTTCGCCTACGGGGCGGGACAGCTCTGCAACGGGATTCTGGGAGACCGCAGCCGGCCGGAGAAGCTGGTGTTCTTCGGACTTTTCGGTGCCGGCATTGCCAACTGCCTGATGGGATGCATGCACAACTTCCCCTCCATGTTCCTTCTGTGGGGGGTCAACGGCTATCTGCAGTCTATGATCTGGCCGCCGATCATCCGGATTTTTGCGGAGCGCTACACCAAAGAGCGGAAAATGAAATACATTGTGGATCTTGCGTCCAGCATGGCCATCGGGACACTGACTTCGTATTTTCTCTCTGCAGGAGCCATGCGAGTGCTCGGATGGCACGCAGTGTTTTTTGCAGCGGCAGGCGTGATGCTGCCGCTCGCGTTCGTGTGGATCTTCGGATTTCAATGGATTGACCGAAAGAGTCAAGAATGCGTGGGCAAGGACCTGCAAACGGCGGATCTGCCATGCAGAACGGAAGCGCCGGGAGAAGAAGCTTCCCAGGGCAAGGCAAAAATTTCATTCGGCAGGCTTCTGGGAGTCAGCGGCATCTGGATGATTCTCTTCCCGGTCTGGATTCATGGCATGCTGAAGGATGGCGTCACCCAGTGGGTGCCGACCTATATCTGCGACAGCTACGCAGTGTCCGCATCCTTCTCGGTTGTCATGACGATGATTCTCCCGGTCATCAATCTCAGCGGGGCCTACCTTGCACGCTTTGCGCAGAAGAGAAGACCGGACCGCGAGATGGAAAATTCGGCCATTTTCTTTGCGGCAGCAACGGCGGCGCTTGTGGGACTCCTCCTTCTGAACGGCGTGAGTGCCGTCCTCTCGGTCCTTCTTTTCGCGGTGATTACATCGAGTATGCTGGCGGTGAATACGCTGTATGTCAGCATGATTCCGATGCACTTTGAAGCAGTGGGGCGGGTATCGACGGTTTCCGGATTTCTGAATGCGATGGCCTATAT
>DAIMKA010000256.1:0-2912 GCA_036721955.1 Lachnospiraceae bacterium
GCAGCACGTTTCGCAGAGCGCATCTCAAAATCCTTCGGATTTTTCGATGTGGGCGCTGTGCCCAATCGGTATTGGGGCAGCACGTTTCGCAGAGCGCATCTCAAAATCCTTCGGATTTTTCGATGTGGGCGTTCCGCCCAATGTATCAGTGCCCGCCCGCATCCCTGCAAGTGAACTTGCGGGATGCGGGCAGCCGCTGATACGCTCTGCGAAACTTTATAAACAAAGTATAAAACAAAATATTGATTCTTGCATTCTATCTGTGTCAGTACTATTATAACTATTGTGAATTAGCACTCAACAAAAAAGAGTGCTAACAATATATGAGGAAGTTCATCATTCTGAGAGCAGCGGTTCGCTGTTCCCAATATTTAAGGAGGCAGTTATCATGAAGTTAGTTCCGTTGGAAGACAGAGTTGTTCTGAAGGCACTGGAAGCGGAGAAGACTACCGCATCCGGCATCGTAATCCCCGGCGCAGAGAAGGAGAAGCCTCAGCAGGCTGAGGTCATCGCTGTCGGCCCCGGCAAGACTGCAGATGACGGCAAGGTTATCCCGATGCAGGTAAAGGCCGGTGACAAGGTTGTTTACTCCAAGTATTCCGGAACCGAAGTAAAGCTGAGCGATGACGAGACCTACACGATTGTCCGCCAGAGCGATATTCTTGCAGTGATGGAATAATGCACTCGAAGAGGCGTGATCGCCTCTTCTCCTGCCAGGAGCGAACACACTGCGTGTGTTTGCTCCCGCAGCGGAGAATTCGCCTTTGCGAATTTTTCTCCGCACGGTACACGAAGTGCCAATGAAAGATCAGACATGAACAGATTAGGAGGCTATGAATTATGGCTAAGGATTTGAAGATGGGAACAGATGCAAGAGTCGCTCTTGCAGAAGGCGTTAACAAGCTTGCAGACACCGTTAAGATTACACTGGGACCGAAGGGACGCAACGTTGTTCTGGATAAGAGCTATGGCGCTCCGACGATTACCAATGATGGTGTTACCATTGCAAAGGAAATCGAGCTGGAAGACGAGTTCGAGAACATGGGCGCACAGCTGATTCGTGAGGCTGCTTCCAAGACCAACGATGTTGCCGGTGATGGTACCACAACCGCTACGGTTCTGGCTCAGGCAATGATCAACGAAGGCATGAAGAACCTGGCAGCAGGTGCCAACCCGATTGTGCTCCGCAAAGGTATGAAGAAGGCTATGGATGCCGCTGTTGACTCGATCAAGAAGATGAGCACCAAGGTCAAGGGCAAGGAAGACATCGAGAAGGTCGCTACCATTTCTTCCGGTGATCCGGAGGTCGGCAAGATGATTGCCGATGCCATGGAGAAGGTTTCCAAGGATGGCGTTATCACCATTGAGGAGTCCAAGACCATGCAGACCGAGCTGGATCTGGTGGAAGGCATGCAGTTCGACCGCGGCTATGTCAGCGCATATATGTGCAATGATACCGAGAAGATGGTCGCAAACCTGGAGGATCCTTACATCCTGATTACCGATAAGAAGATCTCCAATATTCAGGATATCCTTCCTCTGCTGGAGCAGATCGTAAAGATGGGCGCAAAGCTTCTCATCATCGCTGAGGATGTCGAGGGTGAAGCTCTGACGACTCTGATCGTCAACAAGCTGCGTGGAACCTTTGATGTCGTTGCAGTCAAGGCTCCCGGATATGGCGATCGCAGAAAGGCAATGCTGCAGGATATCGCAATCCTGACCGGCGGTCAGGTGATTTCTTCTGACCTTGGTCTGGAGCTGAAGGATACCACTCTGGAGCAGCTCGGCCGTGCAAAGAGCGTTAAGGTTGAGAAGGAGAACACCACCATCGTTGACGGCGAGGGCAACAAGGACGATCTGCATGACAGAATTGAGCAGATCAAGAAGCAGATTGAGGACACGAAGTCTGACTTCGACCGCGAGAAGCTTCAGGAGCGTCTTGCAAAGCTCAGCGGCGGCGTAGGCGTCATCCGTGTCGGTGCAGCTACCGAGACTGAGATGAAGGAAGCAAAGTACCGTATGGAGGATGCTCTGAATGCGACCAAGGCTGCAGTAGAAGAGGGCGTTATCTTCGGCGGCGGCTCTGCATACATTCACTCCCAGAAGGCTGTTGAGGAAGAGATCAAGGATCTGTCCGGCGATGAGAAGACCGGTGCAAGAATCGTTCTGAAGGCTCTGGAGGCTCCGCTGTACAACATCGCAGCAAATGCAGGCCTGGATGGCTCTGTTATCGTCAATAAGGTCAAGGAGTCCAAGGAAGGCGTTGGCTTTGATGCCTACACCGAGCAGTATGTGGACATGATGGAAGACGGTGTTCTGGATCCTGTCAAGGTTACCAGAAGCGCACTGCAGAACGCTACTTCTGTAGCTTCGACCTTCCTGACCACAGAGGCAGCAGTTGCCAACATCAAAGAGCCCGCACCGGCAGCACCGGCACAGGGCGGCGCAGGAATGGGATACTAAAAAGCCCGGAAATACAAGAAAAACAGGATTTGCACCAGCGCAAATCCATAAGGAAAGAGGAGACGGATAATACCGCCCCCTCTTTTTTGATATAAAAGATCGGGCCTTATCTAATTTCAATGGCATTTGCAGGTGAACCTGTCGGACGCAGGAAACTGCCGTCCATCCAACAAATGTTGTGCGACCCTTGGGCCTTGTGATAGAATCGACTTTAATTATGGGGCAGTCTTGGGTACAGGAGCATTTGGAACGGAAATGGGTGATTCTGTTAAAACACAGGAAACAAACATCGGATTGACGGGGCAGTCGGCGGAGAAGATGGAGCAGACTGCGCTGAATGCTGGAGAAACGGACGCTGCCTGTAAGGCTGCGGCGGAACCTGCCGGGAAGAGCACAGCCGGACAGGGTAAAGCAGACATGCTTTTGGAGAAATCCGGCAGCATTTTCCG
>DAIMKA010000257.1:0-416 GCA_036721955.1 Lachnospiraceae bacterium
ATCTGTTCTTTGATGGACGCCTCACGTTTCCGATGAACCTGACTGCCGGGATGGCGTCCGATCTGTTTTCCGTTCCGACGGGCCGTTTCAATACCTTCCCGGGTTCTTTGCCGGAGATCATCCACTTCCTTCTGGGACTGTTCGAAGGCAAGTCGGATCTGTGTCTCTGCCAGTGACATGAGAAAGGCGTTCACACCTTCAAGGATTGGATCTACGGCAGTTCCGGTCATAGGAATTGCGGTCTGAAGCGATTGCTGGTAGGTGTTGGTATTGATCAGGGGTTCCTTCAGGAAGACAAGATGAATCCCCTGACCGTACAGTTGCTGATACAGTTCAAAGCCTTCCTGCGCATTGCGGGACATACGGGAAACGGAATCGAAAACCACAGTATCGCCGGGCTGAAGCTGCCGCAGCAT
>DAIMKA010000257.1:426-2907 GCA_036721955.1 Lachnospiraceae bacterium
CCGGTCAAAGGCCGGGCGGTCCGTCGTTGTTCCGGTGTAGGTTTCTTCAATGATCCGGGCATCCGGATAGGCATGAGTGATGTTGCGGATCTGACGTGTAATATTCTGTTTGTTGGTTGAGATTCGACAGTACCCATAAGTTCTGTTCATAGCAGACCTCCTCGAATTCATGCAGACAGTTGTTCTGCAGTTCATTATAGACGACCGTTTATATTGATACGGAACAGAACCGCCTTTCTGCGACTGTGCGGGGCAGAAAGGCGGTCCAGATAAACGTAAGGGTTAATCTTATACTGCTTTGAAGAAATCTCTGCGGGCAATGCCATTCAAAACCGTGATGTGAATGAAAAACGGGACATCACGGGTAACAGAGCGACCGGCAACCAGATTATGAGCCCGCCATGCTTCATAGCAGACATCCATTCGATAAATCGCGGATGCAGGATCCCTTCTTGCGGAATCCAGTCTATTGGCCTTCTGATAGGCGGAGAGAGTGCCTGTAACTTCATGAACCAGATTTTCATCCAATGCGTTGATCATTTTTTTCACTGTAAACATATCTTTCTCCTTACTGTTGATGGCTTTGCTGCCATTCTATGTGTTCCTCTTCCTGCAGGATGGACTGTTCCACCTGCAGTACGAGAGTTAAAGTTGTGCCGATATCGGCTGCAATCTGGGCGGCAGAGGATTTCTGCCGATATTGGGTTTGATAGCTTGTGACAAGTTGCCGGATTTTAACCGGTACGAGAGCTTTCTGTTTGAGGTAACGTTCCTTTGCTTCTGCTGACTGCCGTTTGGCTGCGTGGAGAAGTTCCTCCTTCTGCTTTGTCTGACGGGTCGCCTTGTTCAGAAGCTGCTGCTCATTCTGGAATATTGATTCGTCTTCGTATCCATATTGGATGCGGAGTTCCTGCAAAAGCCGCGTCCCTTTCTGTAAAAGATCATTGTTCCGCTGAATCTGTTCTTCCAACTTCCTGCGGTCAGAGTGACGCTGCGTATTTTCCAAGGCGGCAGACAGGTCAGAGGTTTCGGAACGAATCCGCATCATGTTTGAACTGATCCTGCTGCTCTCGATCTGAAACGCTTCCAGACGTTCCCGGAGCTGTTCGGCATCTGTATCCAATTGCTGAAACTGCTTTGTCAAGGCAAGATCGTAGCTGCGGGCGGAGATCCATTGCTTCCGGTAAATCTCCAGCAAGGCAGCCTGCCGTTCTGCTTCCTGAATAATCTGCAGGGCTTCCTGTTCCTGAGCTGCATAGACATCAATCATGTGATTGTGCCGCCGTATCTCCCGATTCAGTGAGACAAGATAGCCGGACAGGGTGTGCGCAATGTCTTTTCCTTCGGCGGCATAGCGGGCGTATTTTCTCTCTTTCCTGATTGGATAAGTTCCGAGATGCTGCTGAGGAATTTTGTTATTTCCCTGCTCCTTATAGCTCCGCATGTCGATACGTTCGGAGACGGAAGGAACATAACGGTCCAGACAATGATTCACAGTGTCCTGCCAGTGGAGGCGCATGTCATGAAGAAACTGCGGACTGTTGACGTAAGAAGAGGCAGGAGTAGAGATGCCGTGCCTTGTCATGCGCGGGACGCGATTGACCCGTTCATATCCCATACAGGTGGCTTCCTGTTTTGTCATCCATTGAATCTGGGTGCCTGTGTCATACCTGTACTGTTTCTGCCAGCGGTCACCGGATGCCTTCAGTTCCTGCGCGGTCATGCTGCGGACATCTCCGGTATGCATATCCTGCACAATGTACTGACAGGCAGTGCGGGCGAGCCACTTCCCGTTTTCATCCAGCATCCGCTGACAGATCAGGCAATGCAGATGCGGATTCAGATGCTGATATTCTTCGGGTGATTTTGCAGGAAAGCCCTGCGCGTTGATCGGGATCCCACGGTCATCACGGGCAACAGGATCATGAATGGCAAACTGAACACAGCACCCGAGATCAACGAACTGTTGGCAGAATTCTTTTGCAAGGGAGATCCGCTGTTCTTCCGGAATCTCGTTTGGAATGGCTGCGACAATACTTAGCCCCAGCTTGGCCTGCGGACTTTTCTCGGCACATTCCAGGCTGGACCATAGATTCTCCGGAGATCGGAAAGTTTTTGGAGCGTTTGGCGGGAGCATAACTTCGGAATGGATAATACCGCTCTTGGCGCGATAGTCGTGCGTAAGGCCGGTATACTCATTGGTTTCCTTCTCGCCGCTGATATAGGCACTGCTTGCGACAATGCTTCTTCCGGCACTGCGCTTCACAGAGGCGGCATTGAGATATGCAATCATAGGCATCACTCCTTTCACTGATAAGTGCGCCAATCTTCTATAACGCTATGCATTATGCGATTGGCTTATGTCCTCATCTCCCGTTGGGAGATTGCGGCGCCCTGACGGGGAAAGCAGAGAAGACAGGAGCTTTTGAAATTCTTCCGGGGACAGTTTGTCTGATCCGGGGAGCAGAGTTTCTGCAATTG
>DAIMKA010000258.1:0-446 GCA_036721955.1 Lachnospiraceae bacterium
GCGTGATACCGTCAACTTCCCGTGAGTCCTGACAGATTTCCTGTGCGGGATCCCCGGAACTGTCCTGCGCACCGGAAACATCCAGATTGATTTTCGATGCATCGGAATCCTTTTCTGTGCCCTGCCGATAAACAAGCGTCATGCCTTTCCTCGGATTGCGTTTCTGGCCGTCATCATCCACGTCCGAAATATCGTTCAGGTTGATGCTCTCCATCACATATCCATTGGAGAAGGATTCCGGGGCGTAGAACTGCAGTCCCGCCTGTTCCTCGGCTTTCCCAAGATCACCGTAGTCCCGATAATCAACCTTTGCCCGCCCGGAGACAATCGTCCCGCTGATTTTTCCTGCAGCCAATACCGCTCCGCCTCCCAGCAGAAAACAAAGAGCCGTTGCCGCCGCCATTTTGGGTAAACTCCATTTTTTCATCTGATTTTCTCCCGAAAGC
>DAIMKA010000258.1:470-2888 GCA_036721955.1 Lachnospiraceae bacterium
TTGATTTCTTCTGCTGACTTCTTCCTGCAGTTCCAGAATCCGGCTGTGAATTTCTCTTTCGCAGGCCCCGGAGGGAATTTCTCCTTCCACTGACCGCTCCATGAAATCAAAGAGATTCCGTTTCTCATCATCTTTTTGCCCGTTCATCACTGCCACTGCCTTTCCCGAATCCTGCCCGATTCGTTTCTCTTCCATTGTCCACCTGCATTCATCCGCGCACATTCGTCCGTTCACAAACGTTCCCGAATTTACGCAATTATCCCGTCCGCCACATGATTACTCTTTTGGTTACTCTTTGTAACCTTCCTGCTCCAGAATCCGCTGAAGCCGTTTGCGCGCCGTGTACAGTCTTGACTTCACGGTTCCTTCCAGACACCGGCACACCGCTGCAATCTCCCTCGTGGACAATTCATCGTAGTAATACAGCACCAGTACCTCGCGATGTGTCGGATCCAGTCGGGACAGTGCGTCCCGGAAGAGCTGTCCCTGCAGCCTTTCCTCTGAGTCCATCCCCGACTGTTCCGCCGCTGCTTCAGAACCGTTCTGCACTGCTCCGCCTTCCGTTCCCGGAAAAGACTTCGCTGTGCTTCCTCCGATATTCTCCGGTTCCACCGGCATCTCCCGGCGTACCCTTCTTCCCGTGCGGTATGCCTCACGTGTCAGAATGCGAAACAGCCATGCCTTCAGACTCCCCCCACTTCGAAGTTCCCGCACATGCAGATAAGCTGTTACAAAGGTCTCCTGAAGAACATCCTCCGCATCCTCACGATTCCCCAGAATCAGCAGCGCCGTCCGGTACAGAGGCAGGTGGAACTCTTTATACAAACGGTCAAAGGCCTCGGGCTTCCCCTCTTTCAATTCCGTTATAAAATCACAACTTTCCAATGGTTTTCCTTTCTAAGCCGCTGCGCCGGCGGCATTTCGGAAAGCATTTTACCCTGCAGGAGCTCCCCATTTCGTGATGCATCTGTATATAAGAGGCGTAATGGATTGTTTTGGTTCATTTTTCTTGCAGAAACATTAGAAAAAGCCAGGGCACCTGGCCCTGGCTACAGCAGCATTCTTGCGCGCATGATTGAACGCGGCTTGAATGATCCGGAAACCATCCGGAAATGTTTATAGTTTCCGCACATTCCGAATTTCCACAGGGAATCCAGAATGCCCGGAACAATTACCTCTCCTTCAACAAAACCACCGCGTCATACGGTGCCAATCGGATCTCCCCGTCCCGGATATCCAGCCGGTCCGTGTTGGAAATCAGCATCTTCCCCTCCGCATATTCCTTCGGAATGGGCGCCGCGGCGTTCCGGTCCGTAAAATTGCAGACGCAGATCAGACTCTCCTCCCCGAGCGTCCTCGTATACGACCATACGGCAGGATTGTCCCGGTCCAGCAGCCGGTACTCCCCGTAAACAATCAGGTCACTCTCCTTCCGGAGCCGGATCAGCTTCTGATAATAATAGAAGATACTGTCCTCCCGGGAGAGCGCATCCTCCACATTGATCTTCGTATAATTCGGATTCACATCAATCCACGGGGTTCCCGTGGTGAATCCGGCATTGGCCTTGTCATTCCACTGCATCGGATGTCTTGCATTGTCCCTCGACTTGTAGCAGACTGCCTTCCATGCCTCCTCCGGATCCATAATCTTCTTCTCCCGAAGCTCACGAAGGCCGTTGATGGCATCCAGATCGCGGAACTGCGACTCCGAGGAATAGTGCATGTTCGTCATGCCGATCTCTTCCCCCTGATAGATGTAAGGGGTTCCCTCCATCAGGTGAAGACAGGTCGCGAGCATCTTCGCGCTCTTCTCCCGGTATTCTCCGTCATTCCCCAGTCTGCTGACGATTCTCGGCTGGTCATGATTCTGCCAGAACAGAGAATTCCACGCCTTCCCGTGCAGAATCGTCTCCCATCTGGTGAAAATATCCTTTAATTCACACAGGTCCATCTTCCGGAGCGTCCACTTGTTCCCGGTCTGCGGATCGTTGTCCAGATCCATGTGTTCGAACTGGAACAGCATGCTGAGCTCCGAGCCGTCCAGCTTCGCATAATTCAGGGCTTCTTCCGGTCCGACATTGGTGCACTCTCCGACCGTCACGATGTCTCTTCCCTCATGTGCGTTCAGAACCTTCCGGCTCATCTCTCGGAGGAACTCATGAACTCTCGGCCCGTTTGCCGGGTCATTCCACGCCGCATATCCGTTGAAGCCGGGTTTTCCGTCTGGAAAGCTCTGATCCTTGGAAATCAGTCCGATCGCATCCATGCGAAAGCCGTCCACCCCGCGGTCCAGCCACCAGTTCATGGCATCGTAGATTTCTCCCCGCACTGTCTCATTTTCCCAGTTCAGGTCCGGCTGCTCCGCCGCAAAAATGTGCAGGTAATACTGCCCTGTCGTCTCATCCAGCTTCCACGCGG
>DAIMKA010000259.1:0-2887 GCA_036721955.1 Lachnospiraceae bacterium
AAAGCCAGAAGATAAATTCAGAAGATACCTTCGATTTATCAGGTGTCAGCGCTGCCAACCCTCGCCCAATACAGCATTTTTCTTTTGCATAGTTTAACGCACCAATCGGCGCCCTGACTGAAATTAAAATATCACCTGGCATTGCCATTTTAGTGGGTGTCGAACACCATTTTCTAGTAACAGGATATCTTTCTCCGAAATCTGCATTTCCTTGAAAAAACGGAACACCATTTCCCTCATCATTGTAACTATTTGAATCCGGTGACTGTCCCATGTTGATGGCACAGACATCCTTTAGCATTACATATTCCATCTATATTCATCCCCACAAACACGAATCTGCTCATCCCTCCAACAGGACTCGCGCTCTTCTCCGTACTTCTTTCTCAATCATTTCCAATCGCTTTGCCGGCAGATTATATCTGGTCGCTCTGCGGTCAAACCGAAATTCCAGCAGCTTCCGCAGCATCCTGCGGTGCCGCGGCTGCAAGATCTTTCTGGCTTCCTCGAAGAAATCATCATAGGCAATCGGCAGCTGACTCTTTACATAGGAATCAAATGCCTTCTGATCCTCCCAGAGGTCTCTCCCTCCAAGGCTGAACAGAGAATTCCCATGATCGAATAACGGAGCCGGTGCAGCAATCTGGTTGGTCCGGTTATCCACCATGACGCCGAAGTTTCCATAATGTCGGTCCGTGTTGCAAATGACGGCATCAAAGACAACCATATCATCCAAGGCATCTGTAAATTTCTCTCCCAGTTCCTCATAATAGGAGCGCACCGCTCTCATTCCGCCCTCTGTGACCAGCTCACCGATCGGAATATAGGAGTAGTCCTTGCTCGTGAACAATTCACATTTCGAGCACAGCGTTTTCTTCAAGTCCCTGGTCAGTGAGTATGGGATCGCATGAACTCCCATTGCTGCTGCGATCTGCGATGCATACAGCTCTGAGTAGGGTTCATATCCGGTGTTGCTGGCACCGGATGTGCCGCCCTTGTAGAGATATATTTTCCCGCGGATCCTTCTCCAGCACTTCGGGAGCATTCCATTGGTGGAGAATTCCGGGCTGGAGGCCAGGGAAGAGCGCACATTGCTGCCATACCCGGTAAACGCAATTGCTGCCAGGATCTGGCTGAAGCGGTTGTCATACAGATTCACTTCTGCAAAAGTATCCCCCGAGCCTTCGCGATCAACCCAATAACAATCATTCAGCGACAGCCCCTTGCACACAGCAATGATCCCCAGCGGCCGATTCACCGAAAGTCCGGTTTTGGATAAAAGCGCGTCCACATATGCCCGGTTCTTCGGAATGGTCCGGTGACGCAGCCAGCGTTCCAATCCGCCTTCTGACAATGTCAGATTCAGGGGAAGAAACTTCCTTCCCTCTTCATAAATCTGCAGATCCCGGATATTTGCGTCGCTCCTGTCCAAATCTCCCTCAAAGGACAATACTGCAGTATCAAAATGCCTCAGAATATATCGCATTTTCTCACCTTCCCAACACAGATTCTGTCAGTCCACTTCCAGAAGCTTTGCCAATTCGTCCATCTCCTCACCGATTTGCATTTCCAGTTCCCGAAGGTTGGTCATAATCTCCTGCGTGGAAGGATACTCCACCGGCTTATACTCCACCTTCTTATATTTATTGATGGAGAGATCATACCCGTTATCCACAATCTCCTGCTTCGGAACCAGGAATGATTTCTCTGTGCGTTCACGATTCTTCTCGTTTTCCAGATGGTGGAATCGCTCCACAATATCCGGAATGTCATTCTCTTCCACCGGCGTTCTCTTATCATCCAGGCTTCGCCCGTCCGCGGTCATATCGTAAAACCAGACATTGTCCGTTCCGCCATGCCCGGTTTTCGTGAAAATCAGAACTGCAGTGGAAACTCCTGCATAAGGTTTGAATACACCGGAAGGCATGGAGATCACCGCCTGAAGCCGCTGATTCTCCACCAATTCTTTCCGGATCGCCTTGTGCGCCGTGCTGGAGCCGAACAGGACACCGTCCGGAACGATGCAGGCGCAACGTCCGCCGATTTTCAGCATCCGGACGAACAGTGCCAGAAAGAGCAGTTCCGTTTTCTTCGTCTTGCAGACCTTCAGAAGGTCTCCGGAAACGGACTCTGCATCCAGGCTCCCCTTGAACGGCGGATTGGCCAGAATCAGCGTGTATTGATCCTGATCGGGATTCTGATCCGAAAGGCTGTCACGATATTCAATGAAAGGATTGTCGATTCCATGCGCCATCATGTTCATGGCACCAATGCGCAGCATGGTCCGGTCCATGTCATAACCGTGAAACATGTGATTCATGTAATGATCTTTTTTCTGCCTGTTGAAGAAAATTTCTTCTTTTCTCTTCTCCCGCAAATATTCCGCAGCAGTGACGAGGAAGCCGGAGGTTCCGCAGGCAGGATCGCAGATCACCTCATCCGCAGTCGGTTCCATTAGCTCCACGATCATACGGATAATGTGTCTGGGCGTCCGGAACTGGCCAATTCGCCCCGCAGTCTCTATCTTCGACAGCATGTATTCATAGACATCTCCCCGTATATCGGCAGAGCCACTCTGCTTCATGTCCTGATAGATATCGTCCAGTGAATCCACAACCTTGGACAGGAGCAGCGGGGTCGGCAATTTGAAAATGGCATCATCCATATATTTGGAATACGCGCTGTCCTTATTGCCATGCAGATTCTTAATAAATGGAAACACCCACTCCTGCATGACCGAGTACATCCGGTCTGCCGGAAAATCATGAAAAACCGACCATTTCAGCTGCGTCCCGTCAATGCTGCGGTCCCCGATCCGGACACTTTCTGCAAAAATACTCTGATATGGAAGCCCCAGCATGGCACTTTCCTTCGCCCGGAGATTGTC
>DAIMKA010000260.1:0-2887 GCA_036721955.1 Lachnospiraceae bacterium
GGCACAGTCGAATTACGGCCTGTTCCAGGCGCTGGACGAGGCCGGCATCGACTACGTCCGGACGAAGGTCGGGGATAAGTATGTCTATGAGGCAATGAAACAGTACGGCTACCGCATCGGCGGAGAGCAGACCGGACACATCATTTTCAGCAAATATTCGACGACCGGCGACGGCGTTCTGACATCGCTCAAGGTGATGCAGGTGATGATGGCGAAGAAGAAAAAGCTCTCGGAGCTTGCTGAACCCCTTCACCTTTATCCGCAGGTCCAGTATGCCGTGCAGGTGAGCGACAAGGACGGCGTCCTGCAGAATCCCGCCGTGACAGCCCTTCTGGAAGAGACCAGGAGGAAGCTGGAGGGGAAAGGCTCCCTTCTCGTCCGTCCTTCGGGAACCGAGCCGGTGATCCGTGTCGGCGTGGAGGCGAAGACGGAAGAAGAGGCGAAGATTCTGGCAGACGCGATTGCGGACGCAGTCCGGGCTGCGGACGGACAGAGCGGATCCTCTCAGGAAGGGTAGAACAGAGCGGATCCACTCAGGACAGATCAAGCAGAGCGATCTATTCAGAGCAGGCAGAACAGAGGAGGAGATCCATTCTGGACAGGCAAAACAGATCCTCGGAAGAAGTGAGTGAAACAAGGCGCATGCCCTATCTGACCGATAGAGCATGCGCCTTGTTTGGAGAAGGAGATCGGGAAGACAGGCGGAAGCATCTCAGAAACAAACGCATGCGTTTTGTGCGGAGAGCAGGATCCCGATTATAGGAAACGGCAGCAGGGAGAAAATTCCTATGAGGCATCAGCCCTGCGGGCAACGACAGCGAAACGGTCCTTAAACACGGTCTTGTCATAATCTGCGTCATCAAAGGCCTGTGCCTGTGCTGTGGTCAGAACGAAGATGTCGTCCGCATATTCCGGAGTCTGCAGCAGGGAGAGGTCTTCGGATGCGCCGCCTGTGGGCAGTCCGAAGATATAGCGTCCGAACGAGGAGGCCACGCGGAATTCTGCCTCGGGGTCCTTATAGACGACAGTGTCCATGAAATCATAAGGATTGTATTTGGTATAGTAGAGAGTCAGCATAAAGGGAGAAGCCACAAGATCGTAGGTGGAATAGACGATCGAGGCTTCGCCCTTTTTCTCTGCGAGCTTTGTGGCATAAACCATGGCATCGCCGTAGCCCGGCATGAAATCGGAAGCCGCTACCTCGTTGTACTCTCCGCCGTAGTAGTCTCTGGCAAAGGAGGCAAACCCTGCGAAGAGAAGGAGCAGGGAGAGAAGGGCCGGGGCCGCGAAAACGATGGATCCCGGATGGGCAGCAGGCTTTTCGTCAGTTACCGGGGACGACGCCGGAGAAACAGAATCCGACCCGGATACTCTGCTGGGCTTATGGGAGACGGTGGCGAACGAGAGCTTCCCCGCGGTAAAGAGGAAGCGAAGCCCCATCACATACCAGTATACGAGCGGCAGGAACAGCAGAACGTCGCGGTTGATGTCCTGCTGGATGAACAAAGAGAACAGAAGCGCGGCAAGAAGTGCCGCCCGGAAGACGTCCCCTGCGGCGCGCTCGGCAGGAGACTCCGCAGCTGTGGCGCGCCCTCCGAACAGGATGCCTGCAAACGTCACGGGGAAGGTGAAACAGTACAGCGTCCAATAGCCGGGCATTGCGTTCCAGGAAACCTCGCCGGGAATCCCGACCGTGAGCATGAGGACGAGATCCTTCAGATTGTGAAGAAGCGCGTGCGGGAGCGTCCGGTCGAAGGCAACGAAGACGGATCCGAAGTGGCTGGACGTGAATTTCGGGAAGGAAATCCAGTTCGAAGTGATCTCCGGAAATCCGAAGAAATTCACCGCATAGAACAGCGCGAGCGGAAGGCAGGTGAGAACGAAAACAGCAAAGCATCCCGCGAGCTGTCCGATCCGGATGCGCCCTGTCCGAAGGAGACGCACACAGACGAAAAAGAGCGTCAGCGGGATGACAACGTTTGCGGAGCCGTAGGAGTACAGGCAGACACCGAAGAAAAAGGCTGCGAGAAGGTAAAGACCGGTCTGCTTCCGCCGTTTTTTGGAAGAGTCCGTGGAGATGGACTGCACCAGCGTGAACAAGGCAAGAAGCTGCCAGAAAGGCATTGTGTTGGAGTCAAGGCTCCAGCGTGAGAGGATGATGTGCCAGGGCGTCAGTGACAGGACGGCAAGGCCGGTCAGCGCAGTCCGCCTTCCGAAGGATTTTTTCAGAAGAAGGAAGAACAAAAGAAGCGTCATCACGCCGAGAAAGGCGGGGACAATCCGGATGGACCAGATCCGGGAGCCGAAGAGCTTCGTCGTCAGAACGTTGAGATAGATCATGATGGGACTTCCGCCGCCGGAGCCCCAGGTGATCGGGTAAACGGGCCAGTGATAGCCGTTCCGGTCGATGCCGTAATTCGCGAGGCAGAACGCCTCGTAGCCGATGGAAGCCTCGTCCTGCTGCAGACCATCCGGGAGACCGGTGAGATTCCACATGCGCAGAAATGCGCCGAGGAAAAGAAGAAGCGCCGCTGCGGGAACAAAGAGCTTTCCGGTAAGAAGCGCGTCCAGGGAGGAGAAAAAGCCCCTCTGGCAGACGACCTGAGCACCCTGTTCTCCAGTCGCGGAAGCGGAACTGACCGTGCAGCCATTTCCTTTTTCACCGGAACCGGAGCCGGAAGGGGCCGCCGACGCGCTCCTCCTGCGGGAGTGCAGCCATGCCGTCAGAACGGACAGGACCAGAATGATCTCGAGAAGAATGGCGGCGATATTGTAGTAATCAATGATTCTCATGAAAAATCTCCTGTGCGGTGATCCATGACGCCCGGCCGGAAATGGTCCGGGAAGAGGATCCGGAAAGATTGGATTATAAAAACGACCTTCGGAC
>DAIMKA010000261.1:0-2325 GCA_036721955.1 Lachnospiraceae bacterium
AGATGAAAGTGATTTTTGCACAACAGGGCTTACGCCCTTCCGATTATATTTTTCCTATACCGAAGTGCCCTGCAGCAGATGAACCTCTCCACCAGCCACAGGAATGCGATGTTTTCAGAGTGGAATGCAGTTCTCTCTGGCAAGGGCCAGACAGACTGTCTGTCCTTCTTTCCAGATGCGGTCACTCCGGAACAAGGCATCCACATCCACCTGCACACCGCTGCAGCGAACGGCATATCGGATGATATTTCCATGCGGGAGGCTGGCAATCACCGTTCCCTCTGCATGAAAGCCTTCTTCGTTTTCCGGTCCGGTCCCGCCTTCTCCCATACTGATCACTTCCGGACGAAAAGCCGTCATTTCACTTTCCGCCTCCGCATCGAAGACATTTTTCATTTCTTCTCTGGACAGCACATTATAATGGCCGATGAAGGAGGCTGCAAATCTCGTCGCCGGATGCGTGTACATCTGCGTCGGCGTGCCGGACTGCTCCATTCTGCCCTGATACATCAGATGAATGGTATCCGACATGACCATGGCCTCGTCCTGATCATGCGTAACGAAAATCGCAGTGATCCCCAGTTCCTTCTGGATTCTGCGTATCTCTGCCTGCAGATTGTGGCGAAGCAGGGCATCAATGGCAGACAGGGGCTCATCCAGGAGCAGGACCTTCGGTTTCGTGACAAGCGCTCTGGCAAGCGCCGCCCGCTGCTGCTGCCCGCCTGAGAGCTGTGCCGGGTACTGGCCCGACTGTCCGGCAAGACCCACCGTATCCAGAATACTGCGGACGCTCTCCCGGATCTGCTCCGCCGGTTCTTTTTTCAGCTTCAGACCGAATGCCACATTCTGTTCCACTGTCATATTCGGAAACAGACTGTAATGCTGGAACACCATGCCGATATTCCGCTTTCTCGGTTCCACTCCGGTGATATCCTTTCCATCCAGAATGATCTGCCCTTCTGTAACCTCTTCCAGCCCCGACAGGCAGCGAAGGAGTGTGCTTTTGCCGCAGCCGGAAGGCCCGAGCAGGGTCACCAGCTCCCCTTTCTCCACATCCAGTGTGATTCCCTTCAGCACTTCATTTTTCCCGAAACTCTTTTTTACATCACGGAATTCAATATAAGCCATTTCTATCCCTCACTGAGGCAGCCGGTGCGTCAGCACTGTTGCTGCCGTCTTTCCTTTCTTTGTTCCCTGCTCTGACCCATCATCACAAACGCCGCGATCAGGAAGGTCACCAGCATGATCATGACGAAAACCGCGCTCGACTTCATGCTGTCCGATTTCATCGCCTGGTACAGATAAATCTGAATGTTCGTCACCGTGGAGCCGGACAGATTGCGAATCAGAACGTAATCTCCGAAAATAATTCCCACCGCGAGCAGGGAGGAAACAATGATTCCGTGCATCAGATTGGGAACCACAACCCGGAAAAACGCATGCAGGCGGGAGCTTCCCAGCATCTCCGCCGCCTCCAGCAGGGTTTTCATGTCAATGGCCCTGCAGCTGTTCCGGATCCCCTGATAGATGTAGGGAAGAATGATGACGCAGTATGCACCCATCAGCATCAGGAGCCGGTTGGAAAGAAACGACCTGCTGCCCACATACAGAGACAGAATGCTGACAGACAGAATCACGCCCTGAATGGTATAAGGGATCATGCAGATGATCTGCACGTACTTCTCCAGCCCCGGAAAATAAACGGCCACTGCATAGATGGCAAGGAGAACCACAAGGATTGTGACTGCAATCGGTGCGGCACATAACAGCACCGTATCCAGAAGCGCCTGCCAGAAGTCTTCACTCGTGAAAATGTCCCGATACGCCGCAAGTGTAAATCCCCGCGGAATGATTCCCGTCCAGTCCGCAAACAGCGAATAAATGACGCAGGCTGCCAGCGGGATCAGAAGATAAATCAGGATCAGAATCAGAACCGCCGTGGAACCGTTTTTCTTTTTCCCTTTGTCTTTCATCTTCGCGCCCCCTTCTGAAACGGTCTTGCCAGCGCATTGGTCAGCAGGATCATCAGCACCATGATGCCCATCATGACAACCGACAGGGCACCGCCGAGGCCTCTTTGAATCTTCACCTCACCTACGTAGCATCCCGCAATCTGAATCGGAAGAAGCGACAGGCTGTTCATCATCAGCGCATAAGCCGTCGCATAGGCAGCCAGTGCATTGGCGAACAGAACGCCGAACGTTGACAGAATGCCCGGCATCAGCACCGGCAGCCCCACCTTTCTCCAGAAAACGGATTCTCTTGCTCCCAGCATGGTGGCTGCCTCCTTCCATTCCTTCCGGACACCGTCAAAAGCCGGCATCA
>DAIMKA010000261.1:2335-2885 GCA_036721955.1 Lachnospiraceae bacterium
GGGTTGCGACCGGGATTTGAAAATAGACATAGATCAGGCTCATGCCGTTTCTGGAATACAGATTGAAATCCGCCAGTGCGGATATTCCCATTTCTTTTCCGAATTGAACCATGACACCGGCATTTCCCAGAAGGATCATATAGGCAAAGGCCAGGGGAACTCCGGCAAAGTTCGACACCATATTCATAATCGTGGTGAAAACGGTCCCCAGCTTCCCCGTCTGCTCCTGCGCAGCCTTCGCGCCGAAAAAGGCAATGACAATGCCGATCAGAGCCGAGAGCAGGGAAATCCGGATGCTGTTCGTGATGGCCTTCGTGTACAGAAGCTTCGTAAAAACAATCCGGTAATAGCCCAGGGATCCCCTTCCGGTCACATCATTCCGGAAACTGTTCAGTATCACCATTGCCAAAGGCAGCAGTTCATACATGACGGCCAGCAGGAGAAACGGGAGCAGTGCCGTCAGACAGATTAGTTTTTTCTTTTTCAATTTTATTCCTCGCTGAGGCAAAATCCGCGCTACCAGAGAGAATTTCGCGAAGGCGAATTCTCT
>DAIMKA010000262.1:0-2862 GCA_036721955.1 Lachnospiraceae bacterium
GGAAAATCCGCCGCAGCTCCGACAGTGTAATCACGGAAGTCAGAGATCCGTCTTCATTGACCTTCAGATTCCGGATCCCGATATCAAAGAGCTTCAATCCCATCGCCGGGGATTTCCCCTTCGCATTGATGATCTTGTTGCTCTTGGAATACGTCAGCTCACTGCTGAGTTCATTCTTTTTCTTTGCTCGTGGCATCGCTTTTCTCCCGGTCTGCGGCCCAGCTCCGTGCCCGCCGCAGACCCTCCCTGCTCCGGGTCTCAGGATAAACAGCTCAGCACATATCGAGGATTTTCGTAAGAAAATCCGGGATGTCCTGAACAGTTACAATAAAATCACCTCTGATTTCTGTCCGTATTTGTCCACAGGAGACATTACAGAACACATGTTTGTCAATATCTGATATCTTACGCTCCGAATCCAATTTTGACAAGATCTGGAGCCCATTTTTGTCCACATCTGGTACCTTTTGTGTGGTTTTCACTCTTCCTGATATATGTTTTGTGATCGTACAGATCACCTGGCAGCCAGTCCGGAGATCCGTTCCACTTTTTATTCCGTCTCTGTCCATTTCTGATGCAGTTATGGACAATTGCGGATTGATTCGAAGAGTGGACAAATCTGGAAAGAAGTTTTCCGGGCTTCTGCTCCGATTGTTCATAGGAAATTCCATATCTGACCACATCTGCATTCCAGTTATGGACAATTGCGGATTGATTCGAAGAGTGGTCGAATTTGGATTCCAGTTCCTGCCGGAATGTCCTTATCATGAATCTTGTCCATATTGTCAACCGTGCTGATGAATCGTCTTTGGAGAAATTTTTCTTCCATCAGCCATTCGGTAATCCGGATTTGACCACATCTGTGCTTCAGATATGGACAGATACGGATAAAAGTTCCCCCTTCTTCCTTATTTCTCCATAAAAATACGCTCTATCCGGCTCATACGCGGACCAAAAATCCGCAATTTCCATCCTTTTTTGCACCTGTGGACAAATGCGGATTCCGGATCTGTCCTCCGCTGCATCCGCCTCTGTCCGCATCCGGTTCCATTTTTGTCCACCCCTGTCATTCACTGTCCGCTTCTCCTGCGTCCTTCCTTGTCCATTTCTGAATCCGGTTTTGTCCTCTCCACTGCCCGTTTTTGTCCATATCTGAAAGTCAAAAGTGCCGGAAACATCACGTTCCCGGCACTTCCTAACAAGAATAATATTGTTGTAAATTAAAAAAACGTTGTTGTTATTATCTTCTCTTCCAGAATACCCTGGAAGGATACTGCACAATGCAGCGCCGCGCAGATTCCGAATGAGATCTTCCGCACGTTCAATCTTCCGCCGGTTCCGGCCTGCGGTCTGTCAACTGCTTGATCACAAAGGCGATCACGCCGGAGAGAACCTGGGAGCAGGGAACCGCAATCCACACACCGCTAAGGCCCAGCTTCCGCGGCAGAAGAAGGCACGCGGCAAAAGACAGTACCGGTTCGGTGTACACCAGGATGTAGGACAGCGCCGCCTTCTCCGTCGCATACAAATACGAGGTTGTAACACGGATGAAGGCAACGAAGATAAGCGTCCCCAGGAACAGCGGAAGCCGCCTTTCCACTGCCAGACAGGTCTCTGCGGAGGCTCCGAACAAAACTCCCACCTGTCCACGTGCGAGGAACAGACCGACCATGCATACCACGGTGATGATTCCCGCCGTAAGATACGCCATCGTGCGGTAGGTTTTGGCAAGCGGAAGGTTTCCCTCCCCATAATGCTCGCTGATGATCGGCTGACTTCCGTCACCGACGCCCTGCAGGAGCAGATAGATCACCGCTACCACGTAATCAATGCATCCGTAGACAGCAACCTCCTGCTCCCCGCCGTACATCAGAAGAAAACGGTTCATGAGAACCAGCGTCACCGTCGGAGAGAGTGTCATGCCGAACGGTGCGATTCCGACCTTGATCATTGTTCCCCAGATCCGCAGCATTTCTCCCAGGCCCGGAAGGCGCAGCCCCGGTTTTTTCCGGATCAGAAAGAGAATGGCCGCCACCGTTGTCGTGGCCTGACCAATCACCGTGGCCCATGCAGCCCCCGCCATCCCGAACGGGAACTTCCACACGAAAACGTAGTCCAGAATGATATTGACCACGAAGCCGAGGATCATCGAGACCATGGCGTAGGTCGTACCTCCCATGTTCCGGATGAACGGAACCAGCCCTGTTGCCAGAAGCTGCAGAATCGTCCCGATCGCTAGCACACGGACATAATCTGCCGTCATCTCCAGAAGATCGCCCTCTGCTCCAAGGAATCCGAGAATCGGATACAGCTGCGAAAGGAACAGAAGCGTCAGCACGATACTGACCAGCGTCAGGAACAGAAGCGCCGCTGTGTAGCATTTTTCCTGGTCCTCTTTCCGGCCCTGCGCCCCCCAGATCGTGTAGCGGATGGCTCCCGCGAGACCGAGTCCCGTACCGACGGCCTGGATCAGGACCGCCAGAGGATATCCGATCGTCACCGAGGCAAGGCCCGCGTCACCGAGACACTGCCCGATGAAAAAGCCATCGACAATGCTGTAAACTCCTGCAAGCGCAAAGGCCAGCACGGAGGGGATTACGAAGGAATAGTATTCTTTTTTCTGTCTGGACGTCATTTTCTCTCTCAATTTTCCTTTATTGGGTGCAGCCGTGCTATCTTCTTAAAAGCCGGTCCGGATCACATTCGCAGCTTTCCCGTTCCTCCTGACGCCATCAGATCACTCCCGGACTGCCCGGTAATGTCAAAAAGCGGGCTCCCCGTGCTGCCGGGTGCCCGTATCAATCAGAAAATGGAATTGTTCACATCAGAGATTTCCAGTGGAAAGTTTGAATTGATCGAACC
>DAIMKA010000263.1:0-2854 GCA_036721955.1 Lachnospiraceae bacterium
AGGCAAAATCCGCAAATGCGGTTTTGCCGATTCTCCTGGTATTCTCCCTGACCGATGCAGGAAGTGCTCCCCATCCTGATTCCTGTCACATGCCACGGATCTTCTGATCGTTTCTGCCTGATTCCGAAAGAACCGCGCGCCCGGTTCTACTCGCGAGCCGCAGATCTTCTGGTTTTCTTACCCGACACACGAAGAGCCTCCCTGCGGCTGCTGGAACTGAATTCGTCCCTGCAGCCAGATCACGCCGCGGAATCTCCGTCCAACCTCAGGCTCCCCATAAAGGTCCTTTTCATTGATGGCAATATCCATCTGCAACCCGTTGCAGTCCACCGTGAGGACCACCACGTTTTCGTCTGTCTGTCTGTTCTTCCTGCGGTCCACCTTCCGGATTTCTCCCAGAATGGAGTACAGCTCGCACTCCGCGCCGTAGGGCATCAGATAGGAATCCACAATCGAATACACATCCTCGTACTGAAGATGCGACAGGACACTCGCATAGACATCCATATCCTGCATCGTCAGATTCCGGCTCGCGCTGTCATCGCCATTCTTCGCCGCATTGATCCATTTGATTCTCTGTTCCTCGGATGCCGCCTTCTTCCGCAGATCCGCCTCAGACTTGTAAATAGGCAGAAGAACCGTTCCCTCCAGAGAGAGTGCCGTCAGCGAAACGCTCGCCCCTGCCAGCGGTTCAAAGCTCGTGTGCACATTTTTCCGGTATTCAATGGCGTTTCTGACACGGAAAATCAGTGTCACTCCCACCCGAAGATCATCACAGACACCTGCAAAAGAGTCATTGTCCACTCTGGACTCTACAGACAGCTCTTCGCTGGTACTGATTTCTTCGGAATTCAGATACGGATACACATAATCCGGAAAAAACTGGTCATTTTCATCAAACTGCCCGCAGACTGCCAGTCCAAAGTTCCTGCCGAATTCGATCTCAAACTGTGCAAGGAGCGCATCATCTTCATTCTCATTGGTCGTATAGGCGCGATGAGACGGATGAACGATCCCATGCTCGATCAATGTGCAGATTTCACTGCGCTTTGGAGACTTTGAAAAACCAATGGCACGTAGATACTTGTTCAAATCTCTTCATCCTCTTCACAAAAATCCTCACCCAAAACCAATGTTTCAGGTGAGGATCATTCTAAACACTTGTACAGAACTTGTCAAAAACAGTATGCAAACTGCATATGGCTGGAAGCACATCCCGGTTCTTCAAAATCTCTGAGAAATGAACTCGGCTTCTCTTATTTCATCCGCACAGCGATCTTAATCAATCATGCAGAGGAGTCAGTACGGTCTTGCCGCCCATATACATCTGCAGCGGCTTCGGGATGGATACCGATCCGTCCGCGTGCAGGTTGTTCTCCAGGAACGCAATCAGCATTCTGGGCGTTGCCACGCAGGTATTGTTCAGAGTATGAGCCAGATACAGCTTTCCGTCTGCTCCCTTGATGCGGATGCGCAGACGTCTTGCCTGTGCATCGCCGAGATTTGAGCAGGAACCGACCTCGAAATACTTCTTCTGTCTCGGAGACCATGCCTCCACGTCACAGGACTTTACCTTCAGATCTGCAAGGTCACCGGAGCAGCACTCCAGCTGGCGAACCGGAATATCCAGGCTGCGGAAGAAATCTACGGTGTTCTTCCAGAGCCGGTCATACCACATCATCGAATCTTCCGGCTTGCAGACAACGATCATCTCCTGCTTCTCGAACTGATGAATCCGGTATACACCTCTTTCCTCAATTCCGTGAGCTCCTTTTTCCTTGCGGAAGCACGGAGAATAAGAGGTCAGTGTCTTCGGAAGAGACTCCTCCGGAATGATCTGATCAATAAAGGAACCGATCATGGAATGCTCGGAGGTACCGATCAGGTAAAGATCCTCGCCCTCAATCTTATACATCATGGCATCCATTTCCGCGAAGCTCATAACGCCATCCACAACGGCAGAACGGATCATGAACGGAGGGACGTAGTAGGTAAATCCACGGTCAATCATAAAATCTCTTGCATAGGAAAGAACAGCGGAATGCAGTCTTGCAATATCACCCTTCAGGTAGTAAAAACCGTTTCCTGCTACACGGCCTGCCGCCTCGAAATCCACGCCGTCGAAGCGGGCCATGATATCCGTATGATACGGGATCGGGAAATCCGGAACAACCGGCTCGCCAAAGCGCTGCAGTTCAACATTTTCCGAATCATCCTTACCGATCGGGACAGAAGGATCAATGATATTCGGAATGACCATCATGTCCTTATGGACAATTTCCGAAGCGGTCTTCTGAATCTCATCCAGTTCCTTCAGGCGGGAATCGTCTGCGATCTCTTCCTTCAGCTTCTGGGCTTCTTCCTTTTTGCCCTGCGCCATCAGCGCACCGATCTGCTTGGAAGCCTTCTTCTTGTTCGCACGGATCTCATCCGCTTCCTGCTGAGCCTTGCGGGCCTTTGCATCATTTTCAATGACCTCATCAACAAGCGGAAGCTTTTCTTCCTGGAACTTCTTGCGGATGTTCTCTTTGACTGCCTCCGGATTTTCTCTCAGAAATTTAATATCAATCATGTTCTTCTCCTCTCCCGCCTCATGCGGATATACATGCTGCTATTATAGCGTAACTGTTTCCTTCCTTCCGAATTTTCTTGAAGAAAATCGGATAATTTCCTGCTTGGAGATAAATGTTTCACGTGAAACATTTAATCCGAAACTTTTTTCCTTCTTCCGCTGCCCTGCCCGTTCCCAAGAGCAATGTCCATGGCTTCCTGTTCTTCCTCCGTGAACGTCACATCGCTGCGTCCGCCGCGGACTCCCTTCACATAAGAATAACAACCATCCACATTTTGAACC
>DAIMKA010000264.1:0-2236 GCA_036721955.1 Lachnospiraceae bacterium
CGTATTTGAATGCGATCGCATCGGCGATCACATTCAAACGTCTCCGTTATCCCTTCTCTCAGCCGTTTCCAGCCGGCGACCGTCTTCATCTCCTGCCGGAATCAATGGCCCCGCCGCACAGGATATGCTCTCCGTCATAAAACACGGCGGCCTGCCCCGGCGTGATCGCCCGGACCTTCTCATCGAACCGCGCCGTGATTGTATCCCCGCCGGTCCGCGTGATGGTGCAGGGAACCGCCGCAGCTCCGTAGCGTATTTTCCCCGCGGCGCGCAGGCTCTTCCCTACCGGGAGCTCCTCCTCCGAAATCGCCATGAAATTCAGCTCGCTGCAGGTCAGTGTATCTCCGAACACATCCCCGCTCTCACCGATGTACACGGTGTTCGTCTCCGCGTCAATCCCGGTCACGAACACCGGATGTCCCAGAGCGATCCCGAGATGCCTGCGCTGCCCCACGGTGTAATGAATGATTCCCCGGTTGGGCCCGAGGTCCGTCCCGTCGCGGTAGACAAACCGCCCCGGCTGCGGGATGCGGTCCTCCGCGTTCCGCTCGAGATATCCCGCATAGTCATCATCCGTGACAAAACAGATCTCCTCGCTGTCCGGCTTGGCTGCAACCGGAATTCCGGCCTCCCTTGCCATCGCGCGGACCTCCGATTTATGGTACTCCCCCACCGGCATCAGGGTATGCGCCAGCTGCTCCTGAGTCAGACGGTACAGCGCATAGGTCTGATCCTTCGCCGCCGTCACGGAATTGCGGATCGTGTAACGCCCGTTCCGGAGTCTTTCCACCCGCGCATAGTGGCCGGTGGAGATGTATTTTGCCCCGATCTCCTCCGCCTTGATCCGCAGTGCCTCCCACTTCACGTAGCGGTTGCAGGCAAGACACGGATTCGGCGTCCGGCCCTTCAGATATTCGTCAATGAAATAATCGATGACCTTTTTCTGAAAGACATCACGGAATCCCATCACGTAATACGGGATTCCGAGAACCCCGCACACGCGTCTGGCATCGTCCACCGCGCTCTGTCCGCAGCAGCCCCCTTCCCGCTCCATCTGCAGCGAGCAGGCAGCGTCCCACACCTGCATGGTGACGCCGATCACTTCATATCCCTGTAATTTCAAAAGGTATGCCGCGACGGAGGAATCCACTCCGCCGGACATACCTACCACAACTCTTTCTGCCATCCTCTTCCTCAGTCCGGTGCATTGCCGGCATCCGCCGGCGTCCCGCCGGAAATTCCGTTCTCACTCTCATCCGGGGCTGCGGTTTCCGCCTGTGTTTGCGGATTCCCCTCTGCTCCGTCTCCGGATCCCGGCACTTCCTTCTGCATGGTTCCGGAGGCATTCACAGATACCTGATCCCCAGCGTCATTCACAGACATCGGCTCCTCTGCGGTATTCCCGGACACCTGATCCACGGCGGCAGTGCCTTCCGGCGTTTCCTCTCCGGAAGCGGAAGCCTTCTCTTCAATCACTTCCGCCTCACAGGCATCCGCCACCGGGCCGTCCACAAACAGTGTGTTGTCCTCCTGCGGTGCGATCTGAAGCTCCGGCGAAACCTCAATCACTTCCGGCTCCTGCGCCGTTGCTCCCGATTCCGTTTCCTCCGGTCCGGGCACACTTCCGTTCTCAAACGGATAAATCACGCCGAGCTGTCTGCGGATGACATCGCAGATCCGCAGCATCCGGATCGTTTCATCATGCGTCATCTCCGGGCACTCCAGCCACCCGTTCTCCAGCGCCATCCGGCAGGCCTGCAGCTCGTACTCATAGCCGGTGATCTGACGCGGCCGCTTGTAGGCGGCGATTTTCTTGTACTGCTTGTCGTAGACCGTCAGCTTCTCGAAATTGTTGACGTTGTCTACGATCATGTAGCCTTCCGTGCCGACAATCATTCCCTGACGGTCGGTCCGACCGAGCATGGTCGCCGTCAGAGACGCCATCCGGCCATCCTTATAAATGAGCGTCAGATTGTCCTGCTCATCGAGATGCTGACTCGTGTAGGTGCACGATGCCTCCACGCGAAGCAGCTCATCGCCGAACATCATGGATGCAAAATTCAGCGGATATACGCCGAGATCCAGAAGAGAGCCTCCCGCCAGCGCGGGATCCACCATCCGGTTCTTGCCCTTCACGTCATAGCCGAGGTTCGCCGACAGGAAAACCGGCTTGCCGATGACGCCGCTCGCCAGAACCTCCTTCATTGTCCGCACAAACGGCATATATCTCGTCCAG
>DAIMKA010000264.1:2246-2842 GCA_036721955.1 Lachnospiraceae bacterium
TTTCTCCTTTGCCAGGCGGAACAGCTCTTTTGCCTGCATCTCATTGACCGTAAAGGCCTTCTCCACAAGGCACGGTTTCCCATAGGAAATGCACAGCTTCGCGTTCTCAAAATGCTCCGAATGCGGCGTCGCGATATAGACAAGATCCACTTTCCTGTCCTTTAACAGCTCCTCATAGGAGCCATAGGCCTTCCGCACGCCGTTGCGCTTTGCAAAGCCGGTCGCCTTGTCCAGATTTCTGGAGGCCGCCGCATACATGCAGAATCCCTTGGTTTTCCGCACGGTTTCCGCCATGGTCGCGGCAATTCCGCCGCATCCCAGAATTCCTACATTCACTCTTGCCATTCTGATACCCTCCCGCATTTCGCCGGGATCCCCGCTCCCGGCTCTTGTTCCTGTTGCTCTGCTCCTGTTTTAAGCCGATTATGAACCGGATCACTTCTTTCCGTTGCCCTGTCCGCAGATTCATTTCACGGCTCATTGCCGTCTGATTTCCATCCGTCACTCAGTCCCCGGAATTCTCTGCACTGCTGCCGCCATCTGCGGCATCAGAAGAACTTTCTGTACTGCCCGCAGCATCTTCTGCCGCACCGTCA
>DAIMKA010000265.1:0-2836 GCA_036721955.1 Lachnospiraceae bacterium
ACCGGTTGGTTTGAAGGAGCTGATCCAGATGAGACTGCCGGTACAGAATCCGGATTTCCCTCTGGCGGAAGCAGTGGCACTTCTGGCCGTCCACATATCCGGTATCACGGCAGTCGGGACAATCGTACTGCGGCTGAAGGTAATCGGCGGGATATCCGGCGGACTTCAGGAGCGCCGCCTTCTCGGCGGCAATGGCATCGAGCTTCTGCTTCAGGGAGAAGGAGGCCTCTTTTCCGGAAAGCTTCTCCTCCAGCGCAGCATAGGAAAGGTCCGGAATCTGCCGGTCCAGTTCCTGATACCTCGGAATCTGCGCATAGATTCTGGCCTTCCGGAGAGAAAGCTCATGACGGTGTGCATCCCGCTTCCTGGAGTATTCCATCATCAATTTGTCGTATTCTTCTTTGGAAAGAGACAAGCGGATCTCCTTTGGAGTGACAATCAGTTGTTCAGAAGCTGTTTTTCCAGCTCGTCGAAGTCGTACGAGGTTTTCTCGAAGGCCTGGAAGGAGCGTGAAGAGGATCTGCCGGAGGATTTTCCGGAACGATTCCCGGACAGAACCGACTTCTGAGCCTGCGCAGCGGTCGAAATTCCCTCTTCTGCCCAGTTCAGAGCGACCTTCTCAATGTAGCGGAAGTCCTTTTTGCCGAGGCCGACGCAGTACTCCACGAGGTAGTCAATGAGCTCTTCCGAGAAATGCAGCTGCTCGGAGATAAAGTAGATGGTCTTGGCTTCACTTACGGAAAGCGGCTTTCCGATATACTGCTCAACGATCAGAATCAGCTGGCGGCTGTTCTCATTCTTCTGGAATTCTTCCATCTGTGCGGCGGTTACGCCTGCAGAGGCGGGAGAGGCAACCTTCGCCTCGTTCCCCAGAGATGCGGGAACAGCATTCTCTGCAGCCTCCCGGGACAGTGTGACATTCTGGCCGGCGGCGTCCGCAGGGGCCGCGCCCCGTGAGGCTCCGGAAGAGAGAATCGGCGCAATGGAGATGACCTGATGGTCATTTCCGGCAGAAAGGGGCTTCGGCTCACGCAGATAAATGCCCGCAAGGTTTCCGGACGCATCAGTCTGCAGGGTGAGAAGTCCCTTGCGCTCCCAGTAGCGAAGGGAGCGGACAACCTCCTTCTCCGTGTGATTGAAGCGGTCCGCGATGTCCGGGATGCTGGTGGGAAGGCCGGCCGACATCATGCGGACAAGGTACAGATATACCTTCATCTGCGCATCGTTTGCATCCTTCATGTATTCATCAATAAACAGATTCGAAATTACGGTCGAATCCGCCGCATGGTCATTATAAATGGCAAAAACTCCCATCTTCTTCACCGCCCCCGCTAAGCTTTTCTGATGTTATGAGGCTCCGCATGCCGGGTGTCTCTGCAACAGGATGCAGCAGCTGTCAGGACAACGACAGACAGTGCCTTCCTGCACGGAAAGAAAGCATGCATGGAACCGATTGATCTTTCTTGGATATCCGAGAGTATAGCATCTGCTCCATTTTGCCAAAATGGTAAAACTGAACAGAAAAAATCGGGCTCCTCCGGGCGGCGGTTTCGGTGCTTTTTTGTGGAAATTGCGGACAACGGGGATAAGAGGTCCGAAAAGCGGAATCCCATGCCCCGTTATCCACAGAAGTTATGCACCTTAAATTGTGGATAACGTGGATAACTTTCGATCATTTGTTCTGGGACAGCAGGGCAGGCCCGATATCTGTCACGTTTCCGGCACCCATGGTTATCACCAAATCACCCTTTCGGCAATTTTTCCGGACAAAATTCTCAATCTCCTCAAATGTGGGGAAATAGTACACCTCTTTGTGACCGCCTTCACGGATTTTATCTGCCAGTGTCTGCGAACTGATGCCAAGCGTGTCGGTTTCACGGGCCGCGTAAATGTCCGCCAGGATGACCACGTCACTTCGGGAGAGGGCACGCGCGAATTCATTCAGAAGCGCCTTCGTCCTCGTGTAGGTGTGCGGCTGGAAAATGCAGAAAATACGGTTATGCGGCAGATTGGCCGCCGCCGTGAGCGTTGCCGTAATTTCCGTCGGATGATGCGCATAGTCGTCAATGATGGTGACGCCGTTCATCTCTCCCTTGTATTCGAAGCGGCGATCCGTTCCCTCAAAGGAAGAAAGTGCCTTGCCGGTGTGCTCGCGGTCCACGCCGAGAAGGTCTGCGACGGCGATGGCAGCGATGGAATTATAGACGTTGTGTTCGCCGGGTACCTGAAGGTGAATCAGCTGTGTGTGTCCGCCGGTCGCGGTGCGGTGGCAGCAGGTATAGGTCGGGTGTGCGTACTCGTCGTAACGGATGTTGACCGGATAATATTCGCTCCTGGTGCGGTCGCTTCCGTAGGTGACGACATGGCACTTCAGGCCGTCGGTCAGTTCGGAAACATTCTCAATGTCGCTGTTGATGACAAGAGTTCCGTCCTCGGGGATCAGCTCGGCGAATTTGCGGAAGGAGTGACGGATGTCGTTCAGGTCCTTGAAGAAATCCAGATGATCCGCGTCCACATCCAGAATGACGCCGATCTTCGGGTACAGCGACAGGAAGCTGTTGGTGTACTCACAGGCCTCGGCAACGAAGTAGTCGGAGTGTCCGACGCGGACGTTGCCGTGAATGGATTTCAGAATTCCGCCCACGGAAATGGTAGGATCATCCTCTGCGCCCAGGAGAATCTCGGAAATCATGGAAGTGGTTGTGGTCTTGCCGTGTGTACCGGCGATGGCAACCGGGCAGCCGTAGTTGCGCATGATCTCTCCCAGAAGCTCTGCTCTTGTCAGGTGAGGGATTCCGAGCTCCTGTGCCTTTTGAAATTCCGGATTGTCCGGATG
>DAIMKA010000266.1:0-2411 GCA_036721955.1 Lachnospiraceae bacterium
GAAGCTTCTCCGGGTTCTCCAGGAAAGGACAGGGCTGCAGCAGGTTTTCATTGAAGGGCTGGTTCTTCTGATAGAGCTTGAACAGCGGCTGCTGCAGGCACTCCAGAAGGCTCTTCTCGTGGATGTTCGCTCCGGAGTAGTGAATGAAGACGCAGGGCTCCACATCTCCGTTCGGGTTGATGTGGCAGTAGTTCTTGCCGCCTGCGATACATCCGTTGACCCACTCGCCATCGTTCTGGAAATCCATTGCGAAGATCGGCTTGCCGCCTTCATAGCCGCGGATCTCACGGATGCGGTGATACATATATTCACGCTGCTCCGGTGTCGGAACAAGATCCATCGTCGCATCCATTCCGACCGGCATGAAGTGGAAGTACCAGCTGAACGCAACGCCCTTGGAAATCAGGAAATCCATGAACTCATCCGAGGTAACCGCCTCGCAGTTCGCTCTCGTGTAGCAGATGGACGTTCCGTAAACCAGGCCGTTCTTATGAAGAAGATCCATGGTGTCCATGACCTTCTTGAAGGTACCCTTGCCGCGTCTTGCGTCCGTCGTATCCTCATAGCCCTCGATCGACATGGACAGGACGATGTTCTTCGACTTCTTCATCTCGTCGCAGAACTCCTGATCCACCAGCGTGCCGTTCGTGAACAGCATGAAGCCGCAGTCCTTGTGCTTCTGCGCGAGACGGAAGATATCGTTCTTGCGCACGGTCGGCTCGCCGCCCGTCATGACATATCCGTGAATGCCGAGCTCCTTTCCCTCCGTGACGATCTTGTCCATATCCTCATAGGAAAGATTCAGCTGATGGCCGTACTCGGATGCCCAGCAGCCGGTGCAGTGCAGGTTGCAGGCTGAAGTAGGATCGAACAGGATGACCCACGGAATGCTGACGCCGTACTTCTTCGCCGCCTTCTTCGTCTCCTTGTATCCGGAAAAGCCTGCCTCAAAGCCAAAGGACATGAACAGGCCTTCCAGATAGTCCAGATCGGCATAGTCCAGAAGATTGTTGAAGAATTTCGTCCACTTGCCGTCCTTGCTGAACGTTGCGCGGAGTCTGTCATAGGCTTCCGGCGGCCAGGTATCTCCATTGATTTTCTGAATTGCGTCAATGACGCCGACGAATCCTTCCTCGCGGTTCGAAACAGCCTTTCTGCCCGCTGTCTTCAAAACCGCCTGAAATGCTGCCCGTTCTGCTGCATGTGTCAGTTTGTTTGCCATAGTTACCTCCCCTGCCGCAGTTTTCACGCGGCAACGTAATTTTCCCGGAAGCAGCCGGTCTGACCTCCTGTCCGCCACCGGGTATTCGACTTTATGACCGAAATTCATTTCATATTGTAACACGTTTCTTTGTTAAAAAAAGGACAATTTCCCCGGAATGGGTAAAGACTCCATCAAACTGCGGATCGCTCCGTCACGGAAATTAACCGCTTGCGGGTTCCCTGTATAAAAAGTACAATGAATAAGCCGTCTGGCATGCATCTCCTTTCGTGTGCCACAGGGTGCCATCGGCAGAAGTGATCCGGCTGACGAAACCGCAGGAGATCTGATTTCACATCCGGTCAGCACCTGAAGACAGGACGGCCGCATCCTGATTTCCAGCGTGAATTCAGGATGTCTGCAATGGTTCGATGCATCACATAAATAAAAACAAGGAGTATGTCCATGTCTGATCTGCAGCTGCACCAGAAGCTGGAACGCCGCATCCCGGTCGCCCCGCTTGAGCTTGTTGTTCTTCCCTCCGCCGAGGCGCTGGGAAATGAAGTCAATGATTATCTGGTATCCTTCCGGAGGCATTACGATAACATCGCGAAGGGCGATACCGCTTTTCAGGGATATGTCCGCGATGATTACCGGATGGAGGCGGAGTGCGTCCGTTTCGGCACGGGCGAGGGCAAGGGCGTGATTAACGAATCCTGCCGCGGCAAGGATATTTTCATTCTCACGGATGTCACCAACCACTCCCTGACCTACAGGATGAACGGCTTCATCAATCACATGTCTCCGGACGATCATTTTCAGGATCTGAAGAGGATTGTCGCCGCCATCAACGGCAAGGCTGCCCGCATTTCCGTGATCATGCCCTTCCTGTATGAGGGCCGTCAGCACAAGAGATCCGGGCGGGAATCTCTGGACGGCGCCAACATGTTCCGCGAGCTGGTGGACCTCGGCGTCAAGAATTTCATCACCTTTGACGCACACGATCCCCGGATTCAGAACGTGGCACCGCTCTCCAATTTTGACAACTTCATCTCCCCGTACCAGTTCCTCCGGGCGATCATCCATTCCTTCCCGGACGTCATTCTGGACAAGGAGCATTTCGTCGTCATCTCCCCGGACGAGGGAGCGCTGGACCGCGCCGTCTACTTCGCCAGCGTGATCGGAGCCGACACCGGCATGTTCTACAAGC
>DAIMKA010000266.1:2462-2828 GCA_036721955.1 Lachnospiraceae bacterium
ATCCGATCGTTGCGCATGAGTTCCTCGGCAGTGACCTCGCGGGAAAGGATGTCATCGTCATGGATGACATGATCTCTTCCGGCGGCAGCATTCTGGACACCGCAAGACAGCTGAAGAAGATGAACGCGGGACGCGTTTTCCTCTGCACCACATTCGGTCTTTTCACCGATGGTCTGGAGATCTTCGACAAGGCCTATGAACAGGGAGATTTCGATCTCGTCATCACTTCCAATCTCACCTGGCAGCCGGAGGAACTGCAGGACCGCCCGTGGTTCTCTTCCGCCGACATGGGCAAGTATCTGGCCAACATCATTGATTTCTTCAACCATGATGCTTCGATTTCGGATATGACGACGCCGACCTCCA
>DAIMKA010000267.1:0-2799 GCA_036721955.1 Lachnospiraceae bacterium
CACGGACATCGAAAATGTCTATACGGCAAAGGGTAAGATCATCAGCGGGCAGGAGAGCTCCATGAATGTCAAAGGCGCTGCGGGCTCCGATGCCGTGGTCATCGATCAGGTCTATGTGCAGGTGGGGGATCTTGTCAGGGCAGGCGATGTCCTTTACACCATCGATACAACGGATACGGAGCGAGACCTTGCGCTGAAGGAGCGGCAGCAGGCAATCTCCGATCAGCAGAATGCCATCACGCAGAGCAACAACCAGCGTGCGCTCTCTGATGCGCAGGCGGACTCCGGAGACCAGTACGTGACCGGAACCCGCGATCTGATGCGGGGCGCGGAGGATACGAACCAGGCCCTCGGCCAGCAGCTGCAGGATCAGCAGAAGCTCCAGGACTACAGGGACGAGGAGACGAGGACGAAGGCGACGCAGGATGCGCTTCAGGCGCAGGTGGATGCGCTCCAGGCGGACTACGATGACAAGTATGCGCATTATCAGGATTTAAGCCGTCAGGCGGAGATGAAATCCTCGGAGCTTGGCACGGCTTCGACGAATGCCGCAGGCACGGCTTCTTCTCAGGGCACTGCGCAGAATGCGAACGCCGGGAGCACCGGGATCTCCGCCGAGGCGCAGAAGGAGCTGGACGATCTGAACCGCGAGGTGATGAAGGCGCAGTGGTCCTCGGACGATGCGAAAAACGCCCTCGCCAGGGCGCAGACCGCGCTGTCGGACGCGAAGACGGCCTACGAGACGGCGAAGGGCAACCGCGAGACCTATGAAAATACGGTGAAGGCGGATCAGAACTCCACCACCACCGATGTGCGCGCGCTGGAGGACCAGGGAACGACGGTGAACAAGAACAACCGTTCGGTTCTGTCGGCGGAGCAGTCGGCCCGCAATGCCATTGCCTCCCAGAGTCTCTCCCATGAATCCGATACACTGAGCAATGAGTCCGAAATTGCCAAGCTCAAGGAGAAGCTGGAGAACGGCCAGGTCATTGCCACGATGGACGGAACCGTGACGGCGGTCAATGTGTCGGCGGGGCAGACCTACAGCGGTTCGGACGGCGTGGTTCTGGACAATCTTTCGAAGATGAAGGTGAGTGCGGACATTGATGAGGCACACATCGCGGATCTCCATGTCGGGACAAGGGTCCGGGTGAAAACCGATTCCACCGGACAGACAGAGCTGGAAGGAACGGTTACCTTCACGTCCCCGACACCGACGAAGGAAACTTCGAACAACGCCGGAACCGGGGCAAGCGGTTCCTCTTCCTCGTCCGGCAACAGCCAGAATACAAAGACACGGGCGACCTACAAGGTGGAGGTGACGCTGGATGAGCCGAATGACCGCCTTCGGATCGGCATGACGGCAACCATTGACTTTATTGTGGCGAGCGCGAAAAACGTCATCGCGGTTCCGACCTCATGCCTGATCGATGACGGAAACGGCAACTATTTTGTGAATGTCGTGGAGGGCGGCGCGGCTGCCCCGGGGGAACCCGGCGATGCGGCGGATTCCATGACCGGTGACGGCACAGGAGCTGCCGCGACCGATGCGGGAAGCGGTGATGCCGGTGAGGAAATCGGCGATGCCATGCAGGGGAGCGGCGCCTTCGGAGGTAGTGCGCAGACGGATGATTCCTCTTCGGAGGGAGCCATGAACACCACCGAAGTCATGGTGACGACCGGCGTTGCCGATGATTACTACACGGAGATCACCTCCGGCAACATTCAGGAGGGCGAGCAGCTGCAGAGCAGCACGCCGGCTGACTCCGGGGATTATTCGGACATGATGAGTGGTATTTACGATACGCAGTAGCGCCGGAGGCAGCAGGTCTTTGCGGCTTGCACAGGATGGCGGGAAACTGCAACTGGCATTTGCAGACAGGCAGCAGACGCCGGAGGCAGATGAGCGGTGCGGAAGCCGCGGCCGGCGGCGCAGAGGAGAGGAGAGACCGAAACGGATGAGTCTTTTTCACAGGAAAAAGGAACCGGCGGAGACCGGATATCTCGACGAGGATCCGGAAGAGACTCTGACGGATCCGAAGGACGGGAAGCCGGGGCCCGGCGATGGAAGGCCCGTGATCCATCTGGAAAAGATCGTCAAGAAGTTCTATGTCGGAACGGAGAATGAACTGGAGGTGCTGCACGGCATCAGTCTGGACGTATATCCGGGTGAGTTCACGGCGATTGTGGGCGAGTCCGGTTCGGGAAAGAGTACGCTGATGAACATCATCGGCCTTCTGGACCGCCCGACCTCCGGCGCCTACGAGATGATGGGGCAGAATGTCGCCAAGCTGAAGGACGATGCGCTCTCCGGAATCCGCAACCGGCAGATCGGCTTCGTGTTCCAGACCTACAACCTGATCCCGCGCACCACCGCGCTGAAAAATGTGGAGATGCCGATGATGTACGCGCGGATTCCGCAGGAGGAGAGGACGAGGCGTGCAAGGGAGCTTCTGGAGAAGGTCGGCATGGGAGACCGCATGACGCACCGGCCGGACGAGCTCTCGGGAGGCCAGAAGCAGCGCGTTGCCATTGCGCGGGCGATGGCGAACAATCCCGCGGTGATTCTCGCGGATGAACCGACGGGCGCACTGGATTCCGAGACGGGGCGGCAGGTGATGGATCTTTTTCACCGTCTGCACGATGAAGAAGGCAAGACGCTTCTTCTGATCACGCACTCAAAGCCGCTTGCCGAGGAGTGTGGACGGATCCTGACACTGATGGACGGAAGGATTGTGGACGAGCGCCGCGGCAGCAGGGCGCACGGGTAGGTGATAGAGACGGTGCCTGTAAAAATAC
>DAIMKA010000268.1:0-2779 GCA_036721955.1 Lachnospiraceae bacterium
AGCGGCGTGCAGGAGGGAATTCTCTTTCTGGATGAGATCAACTGTGTTTCGGAAACGCTGGCGCCCACCATGCTGCAGTTCCTGCAGTATAAAACGTTCGGGACCCATCATCTGCCGGACGGCTTTGTGATCGTGACGGCGGGAAACCCTCCGCAGTACAACAAGTCGGTCCGGGAGTTTGATATCGTGACGCTGGACCGCATCCGCCGCATCGACATTCAGGAGGATCTGACCGCCTGGAAGAAGTACGCTTATGAAGCCGGAGTCCACGGCGCGATTATGGCTTA
The DNA here is from genome assembly GCA_036721955.1 of Lachnospiraceae bacterium. Taxonomy (GTDB): domain Bacteria; phylum Bacillota; class Clostridia; order Lachnospirales; family Lachnospiraceae; genus CAG-791. Next base: position 288 of record DAIMKA010000268.1, read on the forward strand.
TCTGGAGATCCGCAAGGACCATTTCTATTCGATCCGGACGGATGTGGAAAACCGGTATTTCGTCACGGCACGGGGCTGGGAGGATCTGTCCCGCGTCATGAAGGTATACGAGGAGATGGATCTGCCGGTTACGGAGAACCTGATCGGCGAGTATCTGCAGGATCCGGAGATTGCGCGGGATTTTGCGGACTATTATGAGCTGTACAGCAAGTATCAGAAGGTATACCGCATTCCCGAGATCCTGAACGGAACGGTCCGTGAGGAGACACTTGCGGTCAAGAATGCGCCGTTTGACGAGAAGCTTTCCCTGATGGGCCTTCTGATCGATGCCCTGCGGGAGGACTTCCGGAATTATGCGGAGCAGAAGAACGTGCAGGAGAAGGTCCTGGGAATCCTGCAGACGCTGACCGCCAGAATCAAGAGCGGGGGGAAGGCCGCGGAGGTGCTGAGGGATCTGGAAGCATCGGAAGAGGACGGGCTTAAGAAACAGGAAGAAGCCGGAATGCTCGGAAGAAAGGAAGCGCACGACCGCAGGCTTTCGCTGACGGCCCTCCGGGAACTGGAGAAAGAGCTGGTCCAGAGGGGAACCGGAGAGGGAAAAGAGGATTTCGGCCTCTGCAGGAGCTGGTTTGAAGGCCGGGAGAAGAAGCGCCAGGAAGAGATCCGCATGGCCGGAGACCATCTGACGCATGCATTCGACTTCATGGCGAAGTGCTTCGGAGAAGGCCAGGAAATGGTTATTTTCCTGTCGGAGCTGTCTGCGGACCAGCGGAGCGTTGCCTTCGTCAATGACTGCGGAAATGAAGCCTACTTCAAATACAACAAGCTCCTTCTCCTGGATGAGAGAAGAAGCCGGCTGACGCAGGACATCATGCAGCTGATGCCGTAAAATACCGCCTCTTCGCAGTGTCCAGGGTGCTATTATCAACCCCGGGAAAACCTGTGAAGAGGCGGTGTTTTATTGACTTCAATTTACTTTGCGACAGACAGTGTCTGCGCATTGTACTCGGCGTAGTTGTCCTGCAGCACCTTGTACACGAAGTGATCAGCCACCTTGGTGCGGCCTGCCGCATTCAGGTGAATGCCGTCGGAGAGATAATCCTTGTAGTTGGTCTCGTTGATGGAACCGTAATAGTTATCCAGGAAGGAAACACTGCAGTCCCCGCATGTGTCGTAGGCCCACTGGAAGTAGTTGACAATGGTCCCGTTGCCGAGATCGGTGGTCCGGCTGCTGGCTCCGTCATATTCCGCGTAATAAGGAGACAGGAAAACAATCCGGATATAGGGATATTTTTCCTGAATCAGCTGGAAGGAGTTGATCAGGGATCCGACATAGGTGGTCAGTTCGTCCGGAACGTCCGGATTCTGCATTGCCATGCCGTTGATGTAGTCAATGCCGTCGTACATGATGGCAATCATGTCCACCTTGCTGAAATCCGTGTTCTCCAACGCCTCTACGGACTGTTCATAGGTGGGATCCTCCGTGTGCACCGAAGCAACCGTTTTCAGTGAAGAAAAATCACCGATGGAAATTGCGTAGGAGACATAGAACAGATTGAAAATATCGTCCATGCTGTCCAGACTGTCGGTGCTGTAGGTTGCGTTTTCACAGGTGACCTGCGAGTCCGGAAAAGCGGCGTTGATGACGTTGCAGTTTCCGAGAGATGCGATCTGTCCGGCAAGGCCGGAGTCGGAAGTGTCTTCCGAGAAGGGCTCATTGCCAAGGCAGAGGATCGTGGTGACCCCGTCGTCCTCGTGCCCCTTCAGCTTGGAATCCGGCAGATAGACCATGCTGTCGTTGACCTCGATGTTGAAGCGGTCCGCGTTGCCGGAGCTGTCAATGTGGAGATCCGTTCCCTTGCTCCACACCATGAAGCGGACCACGGCAATGACAAGAACAGCCGCGATGACGATCGGCAGGATCAGATGAAGCGGGGGCCGGCGTCCGCCGTTGTCTTCTGCTTCTTCCTCGGGAGCCTCGGAAACCGCTCCCTTTTTCCGGATTCCGACAGGGCGGTTTGATGCGGGCGCTCTGCGGGGACTGCCGCCCTCTTCACCTTCGGGGCGGGAAGCCTTCCCGGGGACGGATCTTCTGGGAGGACGCGTTCCCTGATCCTGACTGCCGTTGACTTTCTCCTTGGTATTTCCTGCGGGAACAACGTCGACAAAATTGATTCCGTCCGGAAGCTCATCCTCTTTTGCAGCCGGTTCCTCTGGCTTATCTTCCTCCTTTTTGGCAACAGATTTTTCTGAAGGAGCAGAAGAGGTATTCTTCTGTTCGGAAGGCTGCTGTTTTGTCTCGTTTACAGTTTCTTTATCATCTTCGCGGAGAAGATCATCCAGATCGAGAATGTCCAGATCATCCAGTCCGTTTCTGTTCTTATTCGGCATGAGAATAAATCCCTTCACTTGGATAAATTGCAGCGCTCTTGTCCGGCGGCGTTGTCCATGAATGCTCATGGGCAGTCCCGGGTCGCAGAATAGCTGCATCG
>DAIMKA010000269.1:0-1375 GCA_036721955.1 Lachnospiraceae bacterium
GCACGGCTCTCGCCTCTGTGACCGAGACCTAGCGGCACTAAGTTCGCTGAGAAACGCTCACAAGTGCCGAGGCTCGGTCGAAGGCCCGCACCCGGACATCAATCTGCCCTCCCGCCTTTGATAAACAGACCTACATGCCATTGAACCAGTCAGCGCGTCCCGTATCGGACACGTCCTGTCTTTTTATGGTCAGGCCCGCCATTTAATTTATAAACAGCCGAACATGACACTGCCCGCTGGCCGGATTATTTCCCAACCTTCGCGCGGATCTCGTCCTCGGCGCGCTCCACGGCAACCTTCTGCATATCGTGCTCCACCATGATCCGGACCAGCTCTTCGAACGGGGTCTTGGTCGGATTCCAGCCAAGATGCGTCCTGGCCTTCGTCGGATCGCCCCAGAGATTTACGACATCCGTCGGGCGGTAGAAATCCGGGGACACCTCCACCAGGACCTTGCCGGTTGCCTTGTCGATGCCCTTCTCTTCCATTCCTTCGCCCTGCCATTCCAGTTCAATGCCTGCGTCATGGAAGGCCAGCTGCGCGAACTCGCGGACCGAGTGCTGCTCGCCGGTTGCGATCACGAAATCCTCCGGCTCCTTGTTCTGCAGAATCAGCCACATGCACTCCACATAATCCTTGGCATAGCCCCAGTCACGAAGGGAGGAAAGATTTCCGAGGTAAAGCTTGTCCTGCACGCCCTGTGCGATCCTTGCTGCCGCCAGTGTGATTTTCCTCGTGACGAAGGTCTCGCCGCGGCGCTCCGACTCATGGTTGAACAGAATGCCGGAGCAGGCGAACATGCCGTATGCCTCGCGGTATTCCTTCACAATCCAGTAGCCGTACTGCTTCGCAACCGCGTAAGGGCTGTACGGATGGAACGGAGTCGTCTCACGCTGCGGAACCTCTTCGACCTTGCCGAAAAGCTCCGATGTGGAAGCCTGATAAATCCGGCAGGTATCCTTGAGGCCGCACAGACGCACCGCTTCCAGAACGCGGAGAACGCCGACCGCGTCCACATCTGCGGTAAACTCCGGAACATCAAAGGAAACCTGAACGTGGGACTGCGCCGCCAGATTGTAAATTTCATCCGGGCGCACCTTGCTGATCACCTGCATCATACTCATGGAATCGCCGAGATCCCCGTAATGCAGATGAAAATGCGGATTGCCTTCCAGATGTGCGATTCTCTCCCGGAAATCTACCGAAGAGCGGCGGATCACGCCGTGTACTTCATATCCCTTCTCCAGAAGGAACTCCGAGAGGTAGGAACCGTCCTGTCCGGTAACGCCGGTAATCAGAGCTGTCTTTGCCATATCTTTTCTCCTTTTTGTGGAAATTCAAATCTTTTATAGGTACGATCTTGACATCGCTCATT
>DAIMKA010000269.1:1388-2778 GCA_036721955.1 Lachnospiraceae bacterium
AGATATTTTCAAGGTTTCTACGCACGATGCTGGCTTGTACTAGCACAATCCTGCAGCATCGCGGAGGATACAGTTATGTCACAGACCGCAGAATTTCACGGTGACCTCGTCACCTCGCGCCGCAACATCTATACCCCCTCGTCTTTTGCGCGGGAATATCTTCTGAGCCTTCAGGAGGCAGGATCGCTTCGCGCCGCAAAGCCCCACACCAGCAGCCGGAGCGGACTCTCTTCCTATCTGTTCTTCCTCGTTGTCTCCGGAAGCGGAAGCCTTCAGGCGGCAGGCCAGAACTATCTTCTCCGCGAGGGCGACTGCGTTTTTCTCGACTGCACGAATCCTTACTCACACACAACCTCCCGCAATCTCTGGGAACTGAAATGGGTGCATTTTGACGGAAAGCTCATGCCCGGCATCTACCGGAAATTCATGGAGCGGAGCGGAAGTCCGGTATTTCATCCCGCCTCTTCTGCGGGAAGGGCGCATTTTACCGGGCTTCTGGACGAAATTTACGATCTCTCGCTCTCCGACTGCTACACGCGGGACATGAAGCTCAACGAGGCGCTCTCCTCCCTCCTCTCCCGGATCATGGAAGAGGCCTGGAATCCGGAAGGGCGGCAGCTTCGGGAGAATAAGGCCGTCTCTTCCGAGGCGGCCGCGCAGGAAAATACCATCGCCGACGTCCGGCTCTACCTCGATGCGCATTACGCCGAGGAGCTTTCCCTGGACCTTCTGGCGGAGAAATTTCACTTCAACAAGTACTATCTGATGCGCCGTTTTCGTCAGCAGTACGGCACCACCATCGGGGGCTATCTCATCCATGCCCGCATCGGTGCGGCCAAAAAGCTCCTGCGCTTCTCCGATGTTACCCTGGAGGAGGCAGGAGCCCGCGTCGGCATCCGCGATGCCAATTATTTTTCCCGGATTTTCAAAAAGGTGGAGGGAATCACGCCCAGCCAGTACCGGAAATTGTGGTGATGCGCATACAGATTGCCGTTCTGAAATGTTGACGTGTTAACTGTCTTCTCAAAACACCGTTTTTCTCTACAGAGTTGTTGAGCGATACACCGGCAGAAGCACCAAGGCTCCTGCCGATTGCATTCCCAGGCCATCCTTACTTCTCATCATCAACAAATTCAAACAAGTCCTCAACCGTCACATGGAACACTTTTGCAATGTCCATAGCCAGTTTAAGGGATGGATTATATCTTCCGTTTTCCAGATGGACGATCGTTTCCCGTCTCGCACCGACAAGCTCGGCCAGTTCACTCTGCTTGTATCCTGCCTTCTCCCGGTATTCTTTGATCTTAGTTACAAGCACGGTGAGGCCCCCTTCGCGTCCATATAGCAGAACAGGATCGTTCGTATCATGGATGTCAGTACCAGCACACCC
>DAIMKA010000270.1:0-2773 GCA_036721955.1 Lachnospiraceae bacterium
CGTGAAATTTAGTGCCGTAAAGCCAAGGCTTCGGAACGTTCCCTTCAGCTCCCGCTTTTCCTCTTCCGATGCCTGCAGGCGGTAAAACCCATTGTCCTGCCGCGCGTAAACCTTCCGAAGTCCCGGTTTCCTTCCCGCGAGCTCCTCGAATTTATTCTCCCTCAGCATGAACGGGACAACGTGCAGGTAATCATAGATAAAATTCTTCTTGATCCCTTTCCCGAAAAGCCCCGGGAGACGAATGATCAACGCATCCGGATATTCCTTCCGCACCCGGCACTCCAGCTGATACCGGTCATAGCCATAGGCCTGCAGTCCTTCCGTCTCGATTTTCGTCGTTTCATCCACGCCGACCGGATTCCGGAAAACATCAATGGTGGAAATCAAAACCAGCTTCTTCGGCCCGATTTTCCGGATATTCTCCTCTGCCTGCCGGATCAGCTCCATGTCCTTCTCCGGCTCGTTGTTCGCCAGATATTTCTCCGCACGAAGTCCCGCATAGACAAGAAGCTCCGGCCCGGTTCCATAGGCTTCTTCGATATTCTTTGAATTGTATAAGCCGTCAAACCGGCCCGCCGCACAGATGTTGCCGCCGACAAATCCCGTGTATCCTACCAGTGCATTCATATGACTAAGATCTCTCTTTCTCTCCCCGTATTCCGCGATTCCTTCCTGCTTCACCGGCCCATGGATCCGGCATGATCCTGGCTCGTGACAAAACAACTCGATATTTCTTCACCGGGTGCGCAGATTCATGGTCTCTTATTTGGTCAGCTTCTCAATGCTCTCGAAGCTGTAATGCTTCCTCTTAAAGACCATATCCACCAGAAGCTGCAGATATTTCACAATAATCGTCAGGATTCCGAACAACCCGAAGAAGGCTACGGACAGGAACAAAATGGTCGTCGTCCAGCCCTCCACCGGATGGATTGCAAAATAAGTTACCAGAGAATACACCGCCATAAAGATGGACATCAGCATCATCACAACCGTCATCGTCATGGAGAAGCGGTACCCGACCTCCGTAAACAGAATCAGCGCATCCGCCGCAAGGTCCAGACGATAGCGCTGTTCCCTCCGGTCCCGTCTCCTTCTGCATCTTGACGGCTGCGCCGCTGTTCCTTCCGGTCTTCCCTGAGAGCTCTTTTCCTCACGATGCTCCACTACCTCGTATCGGATGCAGTCCGTCTTCAGACCGCAGTTGGCATACAGCGCCTTCCGGTAGGGAGCCGTCTTGTTCATCGAGCTCACCCGGTTGATCACCCGCCTGCTCAGGACACGGAAGCTCTCTGTATTCATGCGGTACGAAACAGCCGCAAACTTCGCAAAGATCCGGTAAAACAGCCGGGAGGACAACCGCTCCCTCCGGTTCGGCGAGGCGCTGACAATGTCGTAGCCCTCCAGCGAGTGCCGGTAGATTTTCATGATGACGGACGGATCGAAATCCGGAACCGTATTGTCGAACTCGAATACAAAGTCCCCGATCGCAAGATCCATCCCGGCATCCATGGCCAGCTCCAGGCCATGATAATAGCTCATGTTCACAACGGAAATACTGGTTTTCTGTGCTCTTTTGCTGACATCCCGGATGACCGGGAGACTCTCGTCCTCCGAGCTGTCATTGACGCAGATGATCTCCGAATGCTCGAAATTCTGCTCCATGACCTCCATCACCATACCGAGAAACGACGCAATCCGGTCCCCGGCATTGTGAACATAGATGACGGCAGAGACGAAATTCTGCTCCCTATTTTTCATGCGGCTTTCATCCATATATTTTCTGTCTCCTGTGATTTTCTTTCCCAGTCAGAATACTTTTTCCTGACATTCCTGCCAGACCTCTTTTGATTTTTTCTGGTCCGCATGGATCTGCTCATCTTATGCCGATATTGTAAACACACTGAAAGCAGTCCCCGGGTCTCCCCCAATTAGTCCTCTCCCAGCACCGCTTCCAGATCGTAAACGGTATTGATCTTCCCTGACAGGACACTGACAAAGGTCGGCTTTTCCGAGAATTTCCGGATCACCGTCGGCCTCGAATCGTCAATTTCCGAGCTCATCAGAATCGGCTTCATGGAAAAGAGCGACTCCCGGTAATCAAACTCATATTCATCGCGCAGATACTTGCGCGCAAGATTTGCCATGTAGGGGAAGGCCGTCTGCGGCCGGGCCGGGCAGTCATTGCAGTTGCCAAGTCTCTCTTCCGAGCAGTGTCCCCGGCTTTCCTTCTGACAGGAAAAGGAAGGAACCTCCGCATAGCTTGTCGTGTGCGGCGTGAAGGTTACCGACGTCAGTGAATGAAGTCCCGTCTTCCCAAACGGCATGATGGAGAAAAACGGCCCGTCCATCACGGTAAAGCCGATCCTCTTCAGATTCTCGTTCACATCACAGAGAATGATCTCACACAGCTCATACTTGATGCCAAAGGGCTCGAAGCCCGCCTTCCCGAAGGGTTCCAGCTCCCGCAGAAAATAATCCCGCAGAATCCGCGCGTCATAGGTATATTCCCTCGTGCGGAATACCCCGTCGCACATGCCCTCTTTGAAATACCTCCCGACCGGCAGCTCCTCGCAGGGAATTCGTGCTGCACGGCAGAATTTCTCAAACTGTTCCCCGCTCGACCAGGAATACTGGCTGGATGTGGCATAGATCTGTTCAAATTCGCGGTTGATGCAGAAACCGTAGTCCCGGTTGAAACGCTCGAAATATCCGGCAGATTTGATTGCGGTGGATAGAGACCTTGGATAATGATATACTTGATGGACTCTCGCCT
>DAIMKA010000271.1:0-1502 GCA_036721955.1 Lachnospiraceae bacterium
TTTTCCTTTCTGTGCCGCGTTTTTTGCGGCACCCCGAGGAGAAATGCCCGAATGGGCTTTCTCCGATGGGATCATCGAAATTGGGGCCGCTCAGCGGCACCAATATTTCATTCATATGCTTTTCCTGAAATCAGCATGTGCCGAATAATTTATTCTTATGTAAGAGAGATGCTCCACGTGTTGCAGTATGCTTCATCTGCGGGGAGACGGATCAGATCGCTGCGGCATGCAAAATCCTCTACGATTCCCTCGCGGGAAGGGAGCGTCACCCACGGCTCCACGCACAGGAACGGCGCTGTGGTCTTAACCGTATGCCACAGGCCCAGATAAGGCATCTGCGGAAAGCGGAAAGTAACGCTTCTCGTTCCGCGGTCCGAGGCAAGACGCACCGTATCTCCCATGTGTTCCAGCACAACCGCATCATCATCGAACAGATCATGATGAAGCGGGATCTTTTTCCCGTCGACCAGAGGATAGTGATCATGCTGCGTCCCGACAAGAACCTTGTCCGAGAAAGCGATGCGGTCCGGCTCGCAGACATCCTGAAACTCCAGATAATAGTCCTCAAAGGTCAGGCCGTCCTCCAGCGGGACATTGAATCCGGGATGAGCTCCCAGACCGAAATACATCATTTCATCCGAGAAATTCTGCACGCGGTATGTGATGTCAATTCTGCTTCCGACAAGCTCATAGGCAACCCGGAATTCGAAATGGAACGGATAAATCTCATACGTTTCGTCCGTGTCCGTCAGCTCGAAAACGATCCGGTTGTCCTCCAGCTCCACAAGATCAAACATCGCATCCTGACAGAAGCCGTGAATTGTCATAGGATATTCCTTGCCGTGAAGCTTGTACTTTCCATCCGTAAAACGTCCGACAAACGGGAACAGTACCGGTGCATGGCGCTTCCACAGCTCGGGAACACCCGCCTGCCAGAGATATTCCCTTCCATCCTTCTGTATGGAATGGAGTTCTGCTCCATGGTTCGATACTGCAATCGAAATCTCTCCATTGGAAAGTTCAAACAGTCTGTCTTCCATTGTCATCATCCTCCTGATTGTTGTGCTGTTTCGGCCACAGATCCCGATGCGCATCGTGAAATTCATTCAGATATGCCACAATTTCCTGCAGCCCTTCCTCCGTCACGGGAAAGTCCCGTTCCGTTCTTGCCTCTTTCGGTGCAGACCGGTAGGAATCCGGTTCCGGCCAGACCGTCACATGGAGCGTTGCCTCTCCCCGCTTGTCCGGCGGCGTGAAGTGAACGTTTTCCAGCGGCTGCCTTGCCACGCGGAAGCGCATTCCGCGGTAGCTTCCGAAATAGGCCTCTCCATATTCGTAATGGGTCAGCGAAAACAAATCCTTTTCTTCCAGTGCCATGTCTGCCTTCCTCTTTTTCCGTTACCATCCTACCACATTTTGTAATTGTTCAGCACCTGACGATTTTCAATGCGAATCGTCTGCCCGCAGACTGATTCGCATTTGAAATCGGCAGGCGGCCAAGG
>DAIMKA010000271.1:1512-2747 GCA_036721955.1 Lachnospiraceae bacterium
ATCTTGAATTTCCGCACGGAAATTCGAGATGTGCTGAACAGTTATCACATGTTTTACATTGTATGCCGGTTCCCGACACGATAAGATTAAGTTTGAAAGTGATCGCCGATGCGGTCACTTTCAAACTGCAGCATCAGGGCCGACGAATTCGGCAGGAAATGCTCTGCGGAGCAGGGGAGGGAATGAATGAAGGCAACCACGAAGCTGGCCGGAATGGGACCCGGCTGGCAAAGGCGCACGTTAATCTGTATTCTCGGCATTTTCGGACAGGGGTTCTTCCTGTCCTTTCTGATTGATCTCGGGCTCGGAACCGATCCGTTCACCTATATGAATGTTTCCATCTCCGACCGGATCGGCTGGACCTTCGGGAACTGGCAGCTGACCCTGAACCTGATTCTGCTGATTCTGGTTCTTCTCACCTCGCGGCTCCGGTATCTCGGCATCGGCACCATTGCCAACATGGTTCTCATCGGTTACATCGCCGATTTCTGCCGGATGCTCTGGGCCGTATGGATCCCGGAGACGGTCTTTACGGATCCCGCCTCCCGTTTCCCGCTGTTCGCTCTGACGCTCGCCCTTTTTATTGTCGCCTGCTCGGTCTACATGAACTCCGACATGGGACTGGCTCCCTACGATGCCCCTCCCGTTATTCTCTGCCGGAAATTTTCAAAGCTGCCGTTCTTCGCTGTCCGGATCGTATGGGATTGCGGGGCCATTCTGATCGGCACCCTGGCCGGCGGTCGTCCCCCGATTGCCTGCCTCATCATGGCAGTCGCTCTCGGCCCCGTCATTTCCGCCGTCGGCGCCGGTATGAAAAAGCTGTTCCCCGGACTTTTCAGTTGAAAAATCCGATATCATCATAGTCAAAGCCCCGGAGCTCCGTTTGCAGGTACTCTTCTTACCGGACTGATCCGCCAAAATTTCCCTGCCCACGGCCTCCGGGGCTCTTTCTTTCACTGATTCATGCATGACCGTTTTCATTCATTTTCACACGGTCATGCTTCTGTTTACATACTCACTCTGCGGACGCGGGGTTCATATCCCGCCTTCTTCAACGCATCCAGGATCTGTTCCTTGTGCTCCGTGCCGAATGCCTCCAGCGTGATCTTCAGCTCCACGGCAGCACTCCGGTTGATGGAAACGAACTGATTGTGCTCCAGCTTGATGACATTGCCGTTGGCCTTCGCGATGACTGCAGCAACTTTCGTCAGTTCACCCGGCTTGTCGGGAAGCTG
>DAIMKA010000272.1:0-2410 GCA_036721955.1 Lachnospiraceae bacterium
CGATGGTGCAGAGCACATGTGCGAGCATGGCAACCTCCAGCGAATGCTCGGAGAGGTTCTCCTCCCTGGCATTGCGCATCAGGGCCCAGCGGCTTATGTATTTCATTCTGGCTACGGTTGCAAAAAAACTGTATGACATGGTAAATGCCTGCCTTCCGGCTTCAGGGCTCCGAAACTGCGTGATCGGAATATTATTTGATCTTCATCGAAACGCTGATGCGGTTCTTGCCAAGGGAATAGGAATAAACCGGGTTGCTGTTGAGATGAGCCAGGACATCCGGGCTGATGCCATCCTCCTGTACGGTCTCGTCCTTCTCTGCGGAATCAATCTGCTCTCCCTTTACCTTGAACGTATAGGTCAGCGTTCCGAACAGACGGCTGCTCGTCACTTCACATTCCGCACCGCTCCCGTGATCCTCCATCAGGCGCAGCAGAACCTCCTCCAGCTCCAGACGGAACCGGAGAATGCTCTTCTCATCGCCCCAGTGGTTCTCACGGCACTTCTCTTCGGTTTCCTGTACAAAATCCGCAATTCTCTTTCGATATAACAGCATCCTGTTCCTCCCTCAGCCGTGCAGGCTGACGCTCCATTCGAGATGTGCTGAATCGTTACCTTTTTTCAAAAATACTAACGATTCATTATACCCGATTCGGTCCGAATCCGCATCATTCGTTCAAAAGACCCGAAACATTTCTCATAGCCATTTCTCATAGCCTGAGAATTCTTCTGATGTTAAGATAAGGCTGTGGTGTCACAGACACACTGCAGCAGGAAAGGCGTCTGGAAGAAAGACCGGTGACAGCTTCTTCCTGAGGCTGACAAAAGGCCTGTCCTGCTCCTGCATCAGAGAAAGGGGAAAAGACAAATGGAGAACGAAATGGACCTTCGAAAGGTCACCATCGACGACGCCTTCTGGGCAGCTCGTCAGAAACTGATTACGGAAACCGTCATCCCGTATCAGGAGAAAATCCTGAATGATGAGATTCCCGGCATTGAGAAAAGCCATGCTCTCGCCAACTTCCGCATTGCCGCAGGACTCGAAAAGGGGGAATTCTACGGCATGGTCTTTCAGGACAGCGATGTCGCCAAGTGGCTTGAGGGCGTTGCCTACTCGCTCATCATCCATCCGGATGAGCAGCTGGAGAAGCGGGCCGACGACATCATCGCCGTCATTGAAAAGGCTCAGCAGCCGGACGGATATCTCGACACTTACTTCATCCTGAAGGAGCCGGAACACAAATGGCAGAATCTCCAGGAATGCCACGAGCTCTACTGCGCCGGACATATGATGGAGGCGGCCGTTGCCTATTATGAGGCGACAGGAAAGGACCGCCTTCTGAAGGTAATGGAGCGTGTCGCTGCCTGCATCGACGCCAACATCGGCCCCGAGGAGGGCAAAATCCACGGCGTCCCCGGACACGAAGAAGTGGAAATCGGGCTTCTGCGCATGTACCGCGTCACCGGCAATCCGGATCACCTGCGGCTTGCAAAATACTTCATTGACCGGAGGGGTCAGGATCCCCACTGGTTCACCAAAGAGAAGGAGAAGCGCGGCTGGGTCCAGTGGGGCAACGATCCTGAGGATATCAACTATACGCAGGTCTTCGCGCCCGTCCGCGATCAGCACGAGGCAAGAGGACATGCCGTCCGCGATGTCTATCTTCTGACTGCCATGGCGGATCTTGCACAGGCCTCCGATGACGATTCGCTCCGTCTCGCGTGCGACCGCCTTTTTGACAACATCACCCGCAAGCAGATGTACATCACGGCTGGAATCGGGCAGGTTGGCAAATGGGAAGGCTTCTCGTTTGACTACGATCTTCCGAACGATACCGTCTATGCGGAGACCTGCGCCTCCATCGGGCTGGTGTTCTTTGCGCACCGCATGCTGAAAATGAAGACTGACCGCCGCTATTCCGATGTCATGGAGCGTGCGCTCTACAACGGCGTTCTCTCCGGCATTCAGCTGGATGGCCAGCGATTCTTCTATGTCAATCCCCTTGAGGTCAATCCCGGCGTTTCCGGCAAGCTCCCCGGCTATGAGCACGTTCTGCCTCAGCGGCCCCAGTGGTACGCCTGCGCGTGCTGCCCGCCCAACGTGGTCCGTACGGTAGAGTCTCTCGGCAAATACGCATGGGACGAAACTCCGGAAGGCCTTGTCATCAATCACCTGTATCTCGGAGGAACGGTTCAGACCGCACATGCCAGGATCCTCACCGAGAGCGAATATCCCTGGAACGGAAAGATCCGCTACACTTTCGACTCCTGTGACGGTGCGGAATTCACGTTTGCCTTCCGGATTCCTGGCTATGTGAAGAATGCGCAGATCCGTCTGAATGACGAGGTTCTGACGGAAGGCTCGGATGGCGCTGATCTGAAGTTTGAAAGTGACATTGATATGTCACTTTC
>DAIMKA010000272.1:2535-2742 GCA_036721955.1 Lachnospiraceae bacterium
GACAACGGCGAAAACCTGCAGGAACTCCGCATTCCGCGTGCTGCTGCCTTTACCGCTTCGGAACTGTCCGATGACAAGAGCCCGTTAAACGGCATGACCGTTCTCGACTTCACCGGCAAACGCAGCACCTTCCCCTCGGTTTCCGAGGATTCCCTGGAAGACGGCGCGGAGGCTCCGTATGAGGAGCTTTATTCCGAGGAAGAGCCG
>DAIMKA010000273.1:0-1396 GCA_036721955.1 Lachnospiraceae bacterium
GCTCGTGATTTTGATGTGCACGCCCATCTCATTGGCCAGAATCTGTGCGAGCGTGGTTTTGCCAAGTCCCGGAGGCCCGTAGAACAGGATGTGGTCCAGCGGCTCCTGCCGCTGCTTCGCCGCCTCAATGGCGACACTCACGCTGTCCTTGATCTTCGTCTGTCCGATATAATCCTTCAGCTTCTTCGGGCGAAGAGACCCTTCGATCTTCTCATCCTCCTTCGTGAAGCTGGTTGTAATCATTCTCTTTTCCAAACGTCACTTACCTTCCCTGACCTGTCCGCCAGACTCACCTGCGGATTCCCATTCCGCAGCCCTTGCCGTCGTCCTCCGGCGTCTCCACCACATAGGCCGTGCGGAAGGCCGCGTTGATCTCCGCAATCTCCCTCCGTCCGCTGATGTAGTCCGAATAAAACTCCGTAAGATCCATTCCGCTGTTCTCGCACCCCTCGGCCTCTTCCCAGGTCCTTACGATTTCCAGCCGCTCCTGCAGCGTTGTGTCCTTGATCAGATAGCTTCTCATCTTCGCTTCCTTCATTAGAATCATTTATCCCAGATATCGCAGCGCTCCGCTGAGAAGCGCCTGCACATCGGAAGGATCCGCGCCTTCCTCGCTTCCTGCCTTCCGCACGGCCTTCAGCGCCTCCGCTCTCGCGTAGCCGAGTGCCGTCAGCGCCTCTGCCGCCTCTTCCGCGGCGCCGCTCCCGGCCTTCTCCTCCGCGCTCCCTGCGTCCGCGGAAAATGCCATGTCCGCATCCCCGGAGGAAGTCAGTTCCAGCTTGTCCCGAAGGTCCAGCACCACGCGCTCCGCGGTCTTCTTCCCGATGCCGGGCGCACGCGAAATCGTCTTCGCGTCTCCGGACAGAATTGCGAACACCAGATCATCCACACTCAGGCAGGAGAGCAGCGCCAGCGCTCCCTTCGGGCCGATGCCGCTGACCGTGATCAGCTTTTTGAACAGGCGAAGCTCCTCTTCGGACAGAAAGCCGAACAGCGTCACATCGCCCTCTCTTCCAAAACTCATATAGGTATGAATATGAACCAGCTCATCCGCGCTCCGGGAGGAAAGCTCCCGGATGCCCTCCGCGCTCATATTCACTTCAAATCCGATTCCATTGACATTCAGAACCGCGCCGGTGTCGGAGCAGCTCTCTACCGTTCCCGTCAGTGATGCGATCATCCCCCTGCCGTCCTTCCTTCGAATCCATGTTCGATGCCTTTCAGTTTACCATGAAATCCCCGAATATGATATGATGAATTCCGTGCCGGGCATCGTCCCTTCCGAAGCAAAAAGCGGACGGACTCCGAGGGTGCTCCGGCCGGCGGCATCGCGGATTTTCGCTGGAAAATCCGCGATGTCCCGAAAGCTGCCATAAAATAGAGCTGCATATATAGG
>DAIMKA010000273.1:1579-2737 GCA_036721955.1 Lachnospiraceae bacterium
CGGAGCTTCTCTCGCTGCGCGTCCCCCACTGGAAGGTGGACCGCTTCTATTCCTCTCCTCTGGAGAGAGCCAAGCTGACCGCCGAGCCCTCTCTCCGCAAGATGGGGCGCACCGCCGAAATCGTGGACTGGATGCACGAGTTCTCCTATGCCATCATCGATCCCGTCACCGGCGTGCGGCAGATTCCGTGGGACTTCATGCCTCAGTACTGGACCGGGGAAGCGCAGTTTTTCGACAAGGACAACTTCTACAAGCACCCGCTTCTGCAGTCCAATCCGGACTACGAGAAGGCGGTTCTCGCGCTCCGGAGCGGTCTGGACGGCATCCTTGCCGAATACGGCTATCACCGCAGAGACGGCTACTATCTTGCCGAGGAGGAGAAGACCCGCGGCGATGACGATACCACGATTGTTTTCTTCGCGCACCTCGGTGCCAATCTCGAAGCCGTCGGCTATCTTCTCGGAATCTCGCCGGTGGTTCTGCAGCAGAGCATCTACCTTGCCCCGACCTCGCTCTGCATTCTGAACAGCGAAAAAAGGCAGGTCGGCAGCATTCCGGATGCCACCCCTGCCATTGCCATGTTCCGCGCCCAGGTTCTCGGAGATGTGAATCACCTGCTCCAGAACGGGCAGCCGATCTCCGAGTCCGGTTCCTTTGCGAAAGTATTCAACCAATAAGACGCCGGATGTTCTCCGCAATCCGGTCGACGAACGTTTCCATCTGCTGCTTCTCCTCCTCGGTGAAGCCTTTCAGAATGGAGGCGCGGAAATCTTTCTGAAACTGCTGCGCGTCCCTCACCATGGGGGACGCGTTTTCCGTGATCCGGAGATGGATTTTCTTCCGGTCCTTCTCATCGCGGAGCTTTTGAAGAAACCCCCGCGCCGTCAGCTTCGACACCGCCATCGAAACGTGTGACTTCGCGATTCGCCGCACACTCACGATCTCGGCCGCCGTGTCGAACTGCGGATTGTTCGCCAGAAAAAGCATCACATCCACCTCAATGGCCGTCATGCCGTACTGCTCCATCACGGCCTTCTCCGCCTCGGAATAGCTGTTCGCAATCAGAGACAGCTCCTCTGCTGAAATTGCCATTTTATACCTCACTGAGGCAAAATCCGCGAAGGCGGTTTTGCCGAATGCGGCAGCCGGTGCGTCAGC
>DAIMKA010000274.1:0-1391 GCA_036721955.1 Lachnospiraceae bacterium
CGGACATCAACGGGAGAGAAAATCGCGAACGTGCTGATTTATATCCTGATGACAGTGTTCGTTATCCTGTGCATCTATCCTTTTTACTACGTCATCATTTACTCCATCAGTGATGCCAATCAGGCAGCCTCGGGGCTGTATCTTCTGCCGAAGGGATTTTCGCTTCAGACCTTCAAGGGCATCTTTGCCCTGAACGACATCCCGATGGCGATGATTGTCTCTGTGACACGAAGCATTCTGGGGGCAGTACTGACGATCATCGGTTCGTCCTTCTTCGCTTTTCTTGTGACCAACCGTAAGATGGTCGGCCGGAGCGCGATCTACCGTCTGGTGGTTCTGACCATGTATCTGAACGCGGGACTGATTCCCTGGTATATGACGATGAAGGCTTATCACCTGCAGAACAATTATCTTCTCTATATTCTGCCCGGTTTTGTGACAGCCTATTACGTCATTCTGATCAAGACCTACATGGAATCGCTTCCGGCAGAACTTCAGGAGTCCGCCATGATGGACGGCGCGGGAATCCTTACCCGGTACTTCCGCATTGTCATGCCGCTGTGCAAGCCGATCACAGCAACCATTGCCGTATACGCGATTGTCGGGCAGTGGAATGCATGGACGGACAACTACTTCCTGGTGACGGATTCGAAGCTTCAGACCCTGCAGATGATTCTGTACAACTATCTGAATCAGGCGAATCGTTTCCAACAGATGTCGAGCTCTGCCATTGATGCATCGGCGGTTACAAGTTCCATCACACCGTCCTCGGTGAAGATGTGCATCACGGTCATCGTTGTCGTACCGATCATGTGTGTATATCCGTTCCTGCAGCGCTATTTCGTCAAGGGAATCATGATGGGTGCCGTCAAGGGATGATTGCAGAGGGAACAAGTGAGGCTGCGCATGCAGGATTTCCAACATAGCAGCGCCTTACAGGCGGACTTGTCCGGGAACCGGAATGCGTGAAAAGATAGAGCAGAGAAAGGGGAAATTTATGAAAAAGAAAGCAATGACAAAATTCACGGCTGTCCTTCTTACGGCGGCCATGGCGGCGGGACTTGCAGCCTGCGGAAGCTCTTCCTCCGAGGGGAAGACGGATGAGGCGGCAGGCACAACGGACAGCGCTCAGACAGAAGGGGAGAGCGGTTCGGACGGCGATGTCACGCTGACGGTCTGGAACACGGAGGTGACCTCCACGGGACTTCAGAGCAATGATGTAGCGGATTATATTGAGCAGAAGCTCGGCATCAAGCTGGAAATCATTCAGGGAGATTCCCAGAAGTTCTCGGTTCTGGTGGCGGGAGGGGACCTTCCGGATATCATTTATTCCAACTACGCGCAGCAGGGCGTGGATTATGCGTCGCTGATCAGCAGCGGCCAGCTGATCG
>DAIMKA010000274.1:1456-2281 GCA_036721955.1 Lachnospiraceae bacterium
ACCAGATGGGATGTCTACAAGGCAATCGGCTGTCCGGAGATCAAGACCAAGGATGACTATCTGAATGTCCTGAAACAGATGCAGGACTATGCCAACGAGAACGATCTGGCGGATGGAAAGCAGGTATATGCGTTCAGCGGATGGAGTGACTGGGGACTGTGGCCGTGGTGGCTGGCAACCGTTCGTGAGAGCGGCTATCTGGACCTTGCCAACAATGCCATTGTCAATCGCGAGACCGAGGAGGTAGATCTGAACTATGGGACGGATGTCTTCTGGGATTCCCTGAAGTTCTACAACAAGGCCTACAACATGGGCATTCTGGATCCGGAAGCATTTACGATGAAGAACGACCAGTTCTGGGAGAAGGCGAACAACGGACAGGTTCTGGTTACCTATGCAAGCTGGCAGAGCGAGAATGTCAACAAGACCTTTGTTGCAAACGGACATCCGGAATGGGGTTATGAGAAGCTTCCGAATGATGGCTTTGATTACATTTCCGGAATTACAACGACGGATGCACCGATCGGACAGGGCATTGAATACGCAACGGCAATTACCACCAACTGCAAGAATCCGGAGAAAGCAATGCAGCTCATTGACTTCTGCAACTCCGATGAGGGTGCACGTCTGATCTACTCCGGTGTGGAGAACAAGGAGTGGGAGATGAAGGACGGCAAGGCGGTTCCCACGGATTACATGAAGGACCTTGTGAAAAACGATCCCAACTATACCACGACAACCGGCGCTACCCTGTACAACAAGCTCTGCGGTGTTATGCCGACGCAGGTTCTCTCCGACGGATCAACGGCAGATGTCTTTAAGTCC
>DAIMKA010000274.1:2466-2733 GCA_036721955.1 Lachnospiraceae bacterium
GTACAGTCTCCCAGTGAGGATACACTGAATATCATTGCACAGTGCGATCAGTATATGAACGTGCAGGGCGTACAGGCCATCATGGCTTCCACAGACGAGGAGTTTGACGCGATCCGTACGGAAACGCTGAACCAGCTGGATGCAATGGGATTCCAGGATGCACGCAAAGAGATCATCGGTCTCTATGAGCAGGCCAAGAAGGATGCTGCAACCTTCCAGTAAAAGTGCAGCGGAACAGCAGGGGAACATTCCTTTCCGGGTAGTTCT
>DAIMKA010000275.1:0-2721 GCA_036721955.1 Lachnospiraceae bacterium
ACGGCGAGGGGGTGGAGAAAGGCTCGTTCGATAAACCGCTATTTTAGGAGGAAAAATGTACCTTACCGATGAGAAAGATTACATTATGCGAAGAATCAAAGAGATGGTGCAGGTATTGTTCTCCGTGGCACTTGGAAAGAAGTATGTTTCTGTTGAAGCCGAAAAAGAAAACAAATACAGCGTGTCGGGGAAAAATCTGAAAGATTTTCTGAATATGATTGACTCGGGGCAAATTAATGAAGCGGAGAATGCGCTTTTGGATCGCATAGATTATACAAACAAAGAAGAGGTAATAGCAGCCGCTCTTTTTTATCAACATCTCAGCGAGAAGGACAGTGCTTTTTTGGAAAGCAACAATTATACGAAGGAAGAAGTCCTTTCCGGTTTCAGTCAATTACTTGTGCGTTCGGGATACGATTATTTGATTTATCTATGGACAGATTGTGGTTTGGATCATTGAAATTCAGGAGCAGGAGTAAATGTTTCACGTGGAACATTTGCTCCTGCTTTTCTTTACGATCATATCGAAAAATGCTACTATTAACTCGCTGTTCCACGTGAATGGAACGAAAACGGGAAGCAACAGAAAGTACAGATGGAATATTATGGGTAAAATTATTTCGATTGCCAATCAGAAGGGCGGCGTGGGAAAGACAACGACGACCATCAATCTGTCGGCCGCACTGGCCGAAAAAGGGAAGAAAGTTCTGATCATTGACATCGACCCGCAGGGGAATACCTCCAGTGGATTCGGTGTGGACAAGAATGAGAAGGACAGCACAATTTATGAGCTGATTCTCGGTTACAGTACCATCAATGAGGCCATCATTCATGATGTTGTTCCTGGAATTGATCTGATTCCTTCTAATGTTAACCTTGCCGGAGCGGAGATCGAGCTCATTGATAAGGTTCACAAAGAGGCAATCTTAAAGAAAGAACTCGATTTCGTTCGTGATGATTATGATTTCATTATGATCGACTGCCCGCCATCCCTGAATGTGTTGACCGTGAATGCCATGGTAGCCTCAGACACCGTTCTGGTTCCGATTCAGTGTGAGTTTTATGCGTTGGAGGGATTGAGCCAGTTGATTCATACGATCAACCTGGTGAGAGAACGTCTGAACCGGAAGCTGGACATCGAGGGAATTGTCTTTACGATGTATGACTCGAGAACGAACTTGTCTCAGCAGGTCGTTGAGAACGTAAAGAGCCACGTATCGCAGCATGTCTATGAAACGATGATTCCGAGAAATGTACGGCTTGCGGAGGCTCCGAGTTACGGAGAGCCGATTACGATTTATGATCCGAGATCGGTAGGAGCGGAGGCGTACCGGAATCTTGCACAGGAGCTTCTGGATAATCAGTAAGTCAGAGAACGGCAGGACGAGGAACAGCAGGAGGATGGCAGAGAAGTGAAAAAACACAGAGGACTGGGCCGGGGCCTGGATGCACTGATTCCGAACACAGTGGAAGAGGAGAGAAGAGATATGGAAACCTCTTCCGAGAATGAGGAAGAAAAAACAAGTACGGAAAATCCGGCAAAGAAAACAAGTACCGGACGGGCAGGAAAAAATGAGCCCGGCAAAGCCGCCGATACGTCAAATGGATCAGCTGCATATAATATAGAAGAAACAGCATTGGATCCGGCAGAAATTTCCGGTGAGGATGAGCCGGCACAGGAAGAAAACGGGATGGTTCGAATGGTTCGTATTTCCCTGGTGGAACCGGACCGGAATCAGCCACGCAAGAATTTCGACAAGGAAAAGCTTCAGGAACTCGCGGATTCCATCAAGACAAAGGGCTTGCTGGAGCCGATCATTGTTCAGGAGAAGGGCGGACACTATGAGATCATTGCGGGAGAGCGCCGCTGGCGCGCCTGCAGGATTGCAGAGCTGACGGAAATTCCGGTGATCGTTAAGAATTATGACGATCTGGAAAAGGTGGAAATCTCTCTGATTGAGAACATTCAGCGCGAGGATCTGAATCCGATTGAAGAGGCCAATGCCTACCGGAGGCTGATTGATGAATTCCATTTGAAGCAGGATGAGCTTGCGGAGAGAGTTTCCAGAAATCGTACCTCCATTGCAAATTCCATGCGGCTCCTCAAGCTGTGCGAGAAGGTACAGGAAATGGTAGCAGACGGACGACTCTCAATGGGACACGCGAGAGCACTGATCCCGGTTGAGGATGAGGAGACACAGCTCGCACTCGCCGTGAAAATTGTGGAGGAACACCTCAGTGTCCGGGATGTGGAGAAACTGATCCGCAGTCTTCAGCGAAAAGCTCCCAGAAAGAAAGAAAAAGATCCGGCACTTGAACTCATTTATAAGGATCTGGAGAACAGGATGAATGCGGCTCTCGGGATGAAGGTGGCAATCAAGTCCCAGAATGAGAAGAGCGGGAGAATTGAGATCACATATTCCAGTCCGGATGATCTGGAAAAACTGATGGACAGGCTGATGGGGTGAGAACTTATCCAGGGCCCCCGGAGAACTGTCAGGGAACAAATCTTTTTAGGAATCAATGCTGTTTTTGCGGCAGCATCGGCAAAACCACTGCACTCGAAGATGTCTGAGGACATCTTTTCCTGTTCAGAGTGCCGCCAAGCGGCACTCTGTATACAAAGAGAATTTGCCTTCGTGAAATCCTCTCTGATATCGCGGGTTTTGCCTCAGTGCGGTATAAGTTTGAATGTGATCTCCGATGCGATCGCATTCAAAC
>DAIMKA010000276.1:0-2713 GCA_036721955.1 Lachnospiraceae bacterium
CAGCACCGATGCTGCTGTTTGAAAGTGACATATCAATGTCACTTTCAAACTTCTCATTTGGCAGGATAGAAATCCCGGTACCATTCGGCGAAGCTCCGAAGGCCCGTCCGAAGATCAATTCCGGGGCGGTAGCCATAGTCGCGCTCCAGCGCCTCCGTATCCGCATAGGTCACGGGAACATCCCCCGGCTGCATCGGAACCAGTTCCTTGTGCGCCTCAAAATCATAATCCTCCGGCAGGACTCCGGCCCGCACCAGCTCTTCCTGAAGAATCGTCACGAAATCAAGCAGGTTCACCGGCCTTCCCCCGCCGATGTTGTACACGGCATACGGAGGAAGCGGAAGCCCGTCTTCACCGTTTCGCTTCTCCGGTGCTCCCTGCATCACGCGCACGATTCCCTCCACGATGTCGTCCACATAGGTAAAATCACGGCTGCAGTTGCCATAGTTGAAAATCCGGATGGTCTTCCCCGCGCGGAGCTTGTCCGTGAAGCCGAAATAGGCCATGTCCGGCCTTCCCGCGGGACCATACACCGTAAAGAAGCGAAGGCCCGTCGACGGAATGTTATAGAGCTTCGAATAGGCATGTGCCATCAGCTCGTCGGATTTCTTCGTTGCCGCATACAAAGACACCGGATCGTCCACCTTGTCCTCCGTGGAGAACGGCACCTTCCGGTTCGTTCCGTACACCGAGGAAGACGACGCATATACCAGGTGCTGCACGCCCTGATAATCCTCGCTCTCTTCTGCCCCGCCTTTCACAGACTCAGGCCCGTTTTTGCGCTTTTGGGGTTCTGATTCCACGTAAGAGAGCTCCGGCTTGCCTCCTGCCTTCTCCTGTCCTTCCCTCTTCACAGAATCGTAGGAGTGCCGGCAGGCCTCCAGAATGTTGTAGAAGCCGATCAGATTCGACTGAATGTACGCGTCCGGGTTCGTAATAGAGTACCGGACGCCCGCCTGCGCCGCGAGATTCACCACGATTTCCGGCTTCTCCTCCTCGAAGAGCATCCGGACCGTCTCCGCGTCCGCGATATCGCCCTTCACGAAGCGCCATGCGGTGCCTTTCCTTCCTGCCGGGTCGTTCGCTTCCATACAACCGGAATTTCCATCCTCTCCGGTACCCTCGCTTCCGCGCTCTTTGGCACCGCTGACATCTCCCGTGGAAGTCTTCTCCGTCGCCTTCTCAATCTGTGAGAGCCTCCAGTCCTTGATGGCCGGATCATAATAATCATTCAGGTTGTCGATTCCGACAATCCGATCCGCCTCCCCGTCCCGCAAAAGCCGCAGCACCAGGTTGGCGCCGATGAAGCCCGCCGCTCCAGTCACAAGTATTCGCTTTCCCTTCAGGCTGATTTTCTGCATATTATAATTTCCTTTCGAGTGCCGCGAGGAGAATTTCGCGCAGGCGAATTCTCCGACGCAGTAGCAACGCGCTTTTTCCGCGTTGCTACAAGCAGGAACAGGCGGCATCAGCCGCCTCGAGTGCCGCGAGGAGAATTTCGCGTAGGCGAATTCTCCGATGCCGGAGCGAACGCACACCGTGCGTTTGCTCCAAACAGGAGAAGAGGCCATCGGGCCTCTTCGAGTGTCCTAGTCAGTATGAAACAGATCCCTTGTATATACTTTCTCTTTCACATCATCCAGGCAGCTGTTGTAGCGGTTCGCGATGATGGCATGCGATTTTCTCTTGAACTCCTCCAGATCGTTCACCACGAGGCTCCCGAAGAAGGTCGTTCCGTTCTCGAGGGTCGGCTCGTAGATGATCACCGTGGCGCCCTTGGCCTTGATGCGCTTCATGACACCCTGAATGGAGCTCTGACGGAAATTATCGGAATTCGACTTCATCGTAAGGCGGTAAACGCCGACCACCACCTCATGCTCCTTGTCCTTCGAGTACTGCGCCGAGTTGCCGTAGGCTCCCGCGATGTCCAGCACGCGGTCCGCAATGAAATCCTTCCTCGTCCGGTTCGACTCCACAATCGCCTCGATCAGATTCTCCGGAACGTCCTGATAGTTCGCCAGCAGCTGCTTCGTATCCTTCGGCAGGCAGTAGCCGCCGTAACCGAACGACGGATTGTTGTAGTGCGTCCCGATGCGGGGATCCAGACAGACACCGTCAATGATCTCCCGCGTGTCCAGGCCCTTGGTCTCCGCATAGGTGTCCAGCTCGTTAAAATACGAAACCCGCAGTGCCAGATAGGTGTTGGCGAACAGCTTCACCGCTTCCGCCTCGGTCAGCCCCATGAAAAGCGTGTCGATGTTCTCCTTGATGGCTCCCTCCTGCAGAAGTGCCGCAAAGACATGCGCCGCTTCCCGGTTCTGCTCCCTCTCCGGATCGAGTCCCACAATGATGCGGGACGGGTACAGATTGTCGTACAGCGCCTTGGATTCCCGCAGAAATTCCGGGGAAAACAGGATGTTCTCCGTGTGATACTTCGCCCGGACATTCTTCGTGTACCCGACCGGTATCGTCGATTTGATGATCATCACGGCATCCGGATTGACCTTCTGCACCAGCTCGATGACCGCCTCCACGGCAGACGTGTCAAAATAGTTCTTCTTCGAGTCGTAATTCGTCGGCGTCGAAATGATGACGAAATCCGCATTCCGGTAAGCCGCGGCCCCGTCGGTGGTTGCCGTCAGATCCAGCGTCCTCTCCGCAAAATACCGCTCAATATACTCGTCCTGAATCGGGGACTGGCGGCGATTGATCT
>DAIMKA010000277.1:0-2693 GCA_036721955.1 Lachnospiraceae bacterium
TGGATGCTTCTACGGCAAGGAGCGTGGATGAAATCATGCCGGAAGTGAACGGGAGAATGCATCAGAGCTGCACGTTTCCCGTGATTCTCCGGGCGGTGATGAAGCTTTCGGCGGCAGGGTATGTCCGGGAAATCCGCGTGGGGAAGTATATTTCGTGCTGCCGCCTGTAAGCCGGTAATGAATGGGAGAAACGGGGACTGCGTGTATCTGCTGCACTGGAATGATGGGATGGTCTCCGGCGGTTGAGAAATATCAGGACCGGGTGAAATTTACAGTGCCGACGGGGTTTACAGCGCCCCGGCGATTGTGTTACATTTACTGTACCATCACAACTAATACAGTGAATACGGAAACTGTTCAGGAAGGAGAGGATGATGGATTTGATCGACTATCGGGATTCGAGACCGATTTACGAACAGATCTCGGAACGATATAAAACATTGATTCTGAAAGGAGTCCTGGAACCCGGAGAACAGATGCCGTCCGTCCGGCAGCTCGCCATGGAGCTGTCCACCAATCCGAATACCGTGCAGAAGGCCTATGCGGAGCTCGAGCGGCAGGGGTTTCTCTACACCGTCAAGGGAAAGGGAAACTATGTCAGCGGCGGAGAGGAACTCATGGAGAATAAGAAAAGAGAGCTCGCGGAACGTCTCGCGGAGCTTTTGAAGGAAGCGGACGAGCTGGGGCTTGACCGGACAGAACTCATCAGGAAAGCGGGTGAAACAGCGATATGATCGAGACGATGAATCTGACAAAATCGTTTGAGGACTGCATGGCAGTGAACCATGTGTCCATCACGATGAAGGACAAGGAGGTCTTCGGACTTCTCGGAACCAACGGGGCGGGAAAAAGCACGCTCCTTCGGATGCTGGCGGGAGTCATGCGGCAGGACGAGGGGACGATCTGCATTGACCGGGAGCCCGTCTATGACAATGCGGCCCTGAAGCGGAACATCTTCTTTATTCCGAATGATTTCTATTTCTTCCCGAATGCGACCGGGCAGGAGATGAGCAAGTATTATGCGGAGATGTATCCGGATTATTCGGAGTACCGCTTCGGCAAAATGATGAAGGACTTCGGTCTGGATCCGGACCGGAGGATTTCCGCATTTTCCAAAGGCATGAAGAAGCAGCTCTCCCTGATTCTGGGGCTCTGCTCCGGGACGAAGTACATGCTCTGCGATGAGACCTTTGACGGGCTGGACCCCGTGATGCGGCAGGCGGTGAAGAGCCTGTTCGCCAAGGACATGGAGGACCGGGGACTGACGCCGGTGATTTCCTCCCACAACCTGCGGGAGATCGAGGACATCTGTGACCACATCGGCCTCCTTCATAAGGGCGGCGTTCTTCTCTCCGAGGACATGGAGGAGATGAAGACCTCGATCCAGAAGGTGCAGTGCGTCTTTTCCTCCGAGGAGGACAGGGAGATGGCACTCAGCGGTCTGGAGATCCTCTCGAGCGAGAACCGCGGCAGACTCTGTACGCTGACGATCCGCGCGGGGAGAGAGGAGATCGAGCAGCGCTTCCGGTGCGTCTCGACGGTGTTCTTCGAGATTCTTCCGCTGACGCTGGAGGAAATCTTTATCAGCGAGACGGAAGTGGTGGGGTACGACATCCGGAAGTTCATCCTGGATTGAGAAAATGCCTGTGTGAAACCGATATAAAAACTGGAGTATGAATATGAGCAATATGAAGAAGAAAGCGGGAAACAGATTTTTCATCCTGCAGCGGCAGCTGTGCCGCAGGAGACTGTGGCTGATCGCGGCAGTCGTTCTCTACATGGTGATGTATTATCCGGTGGCGGTCGTGATGCTGATTGCAAGAAGCGATGAGGTCGCGAGAGTGCAGCAGATGTCGGAGGCGAGGACTCTGAGCCAGCGGCTTGCGGAGGTCGGAACCTGGATCGGAATGCGGCAGTCGTTCCTCTGGGTGATTGTGCTGATGGCGGCGGTCCTTGCCATTCAGGGCTTTTCCTGGCTGTTCAGCATGGAGAAGCAGGATTTCTATGAGAGCCAGCCGGTTTCCCGGATGGAACGGTTCTGGAACATCTATGCGAACGGTTTTCTGATTTTCGAAATACCGACGGCCCTGTGCCTGTTTCTTTCGACCGCGCTTGCCGCGGCAATGAACGGCATGAATGCGGTGACCTTCCTGGATGCAGTGATTGAGCTGGGAAGGGTGACACTGATTTTCTTTGCTTCCTACAGCGTCGGAATTCTCGCGGTGATGCTGACGGGGAACCTGATCGTGTCCGGGATCATGACCGCGTTCCTTCTGTTCGCGGACCGGGTTTACGAGCAGATTTTCCAAAAGTTTCAGACGATGTTCTACAAGACGTACTGCTACTACGGGAATGAGGATCCCTCCTTCCTGCTCTCGCCCTGGTACAATGCCGGGGAGCCGTCCCGGTGGGTCAGCCGGAACTATATCTGGCAGTACACACCGACGACGGGAGAGCTCCTTCGGAGCCTTCTTGCGGACTGCTGGAAGGCAGATCTTGCGATGCTCCTTGTCGGCGGGGTGCTCCTCTGGGCCGGCGTCCTGCTCTACAAAAAGCGCAGGGCAGAGTACGCGGGGATGACCGTGATTTACCGGCCGGTGCGGACCCTTGTGCGGATCCTCGTCAGTGTGGCGGCCGGGCTCTTTGCGGGAGTGGTCATCATCAATCTCTTCAGTTCCTCGACCTCGAGAACC
>DAIMKA010000278.1:0-2663 GCA_036721955.1 Lachnospiraceae bacterium
CGGAACGAATGGACTTTCCGCTTGGAACACAACATTTGATAAGAGCCGACCGCAAAAGCAACGGTTATGACCCTCATTTACAGAAGGAGGAATGACTTATGTTAATGCCTATGGTTTGGACGAATGATTATGATGAGATGATGGATCCTTTTGATGACTGGTTTGATCCTTTTGATGACATGGTATCGCTGGTAGCAGAGCCCACGAAGGACGAAGTTGAGAGCGAGAAGAGCATCGAGCGTCATGACAGGAAGCTGGCAAAGAGGTATAACAGAGCGCTTCGTCATGAGTGGAATCAGATGAATGATCTGATGAACAGGAATGCCATGAAGACGGATGTCGTAGATAACGGCGATCACTTCACGGTAAAGGCGGATCTTCCTGGATTTGATAAGAAGGATATTAAGATCGGTTTGAATAACGGAGTTCTTACCGTAAGTGCTTCTCATGAGGAGAATAAGGATGAGAAGGACGAGAAGAGCGGTAAGTACCTGCGTCGTGAGCGCAGAAGTGCTTCGTATGAGAGAGCCTTCAATGTCGGCAAGGAAGTAAAGCCGGAAGAGATCGATGCGAAGTATGAGAACGGAGTTCTCACGCTGAACGTACCGAATAAGAACGCTGCCCTCGAGAAGAAGGAAGACGTCAAGCAGATCGAAGTTCATTGAGGAATCTGATAAGCAAGAGATGTGAATGCCGCAGCCCCGAAAGGGGCTGACAGGGCATAACATAGGGAAATCCCCGGTGGATGTCACGGAGTGACATTTGCCGGGGATTTTTGCTGTCGTAAAATTTTCAGATGGGGAGAAAAGTCAGGAAAAACAAACTTCCTGCTGCGGAGCGCAGCAAGAAGTTTTGACAGGGAAAATTTGGGAAATGTTCAGAAAGAGCTCAGAAAGGGGCCGTTACCTCTTTCCGGGCTCTTTTGTTGTCCCGGCAACAGATAAGACAGATGATCGGCACTAGGATAAGGGCAGAAGCAGAGAGAGTGCGGAGAATATTTTAACGGAGAACGGATTCTGTCAAAGAGGAGGTATCGATTATGACATGCATGGAAAAAGAACAGAACAGGAGAATGCAGGAGAACAGAACCGGGGCCGTGAGAAACGGCTGCCTGATCAATCACCGCAAAGTGGCTGTGATCGGATGCGGCTTTGTAGGTTCCTCGTCCGCGTTCGCACTGATGCAGAGCGGCCTGTTTTCGGAAATTGCCCTGCTGGATGTGGACAGGAACCGCGCGGAAGGCGAGGCACTGGATATTTCTCACGGTGTTCCGTTTGTCGGCAATGTCCGGGTTTATGCGGCGGACTACGATGATATCGTGGATGCGGCCATTATTGTGATTACAGCGGGGGCGGCCCAGAAGCCGGGAGAGACAAGACTGGACCTGGTTCATAAGAATGTTGGAATTTTCGGTTCGATCATTCCGGAAATCGCAAAGAGAAATTATCAGGGGATTCTTCTGATTGTGTCGAATCCGGTAGACATTCTGACGCTTGCTGCATGGAAGATGTCCGGGCTTCCGGAAAGCCGTGTCATCGGATCCGGAACTGTGCTTGACACCGCAAGGCTGAAAACAGAGCTGGGGCAGCATCTGTCTGTGGACAGCAGAAGTGTGCATACCTTTATCATCGGGGAGCATGGAGACAGTGAAATTGTGGCCTGGAGCGCAGCAAATGTTTCCGGCGTCCCTTTGAACTGTTTCTGTGAGATGAGGGGACACTATCATCATGAGGAAGCCATGCGGGAAATTGCGGAACGGGTGAAGAACAGTGCATATGAAATCATCCGGAAAAAGCATGCTACCTATTACGGAATCGCCATGTCCGTTGTGCGGATCTGCCGCGCGATCGTGATGAATGAGCGGTCGATTCTTCCGGTATCTTCGATCGTGCACGGGGAGTACGGCATAGAGAACATCGCACTCAGTCTGCCGGCGATTGTAGGAGAGAATGGGGTAGAGACGAAGGTTCCGATTGTTCTGAGCCGGGAGGAAGAGGAAAAGCTGAAGCTCTCTGCCAATACCTTGAGAGAAATGTCGGACCAGGTCCTGCAGTCCGCCTGATGCCGAGTGGGGACAGAGAAGAATATGATCAGAGGAACGATATCACACGGAAGGAAATGATGCTGCGTGCGCTGATGCAGACTGGATTTTCGGAGAGGCGGTCTACTCTTCTGGTCCGCAGATGGAAATGGATCGGATTTTGTAGGCGAATTGGCGTCAATAGGAGAAGTTCACAAAGTGAGGATGGAAACTCTGTGACTTTTTCGGCCACAGAAATCTGCCATCCTGTTGTATAATCTCCCCTCGGAGATGTGAAGATCTGGTACCTTTTCACAAAGAAAACGATTTCGCAGGCATGTTTCCCACCTGATGCGGAGTTTCCTTGAAAATCTGCGGGTGTGAGACGGCCTTATTTTCAGGACAGAGGGAGGAGAATGTCATGGAATCCATTGCACAGCTGCACAGGAATGAGTATTGTTTGGATGAGAAGTACTATTTCGATGTGGTGCATGATTTTTCCTCTCACTGCTTCGACTGCTGGCTGCATTGCAGGACGGACAACCGCTGCGTCTACCTGACGACAGTGCGGGACTCCATGAGCTCGGGAAAAATTCTGGACCTCCTCCGGAGAAAGGCACCGGAGACCGTGGAAATGCTGGAA
>DAIMKA010000279.1:0-2653 GCA_036721955.1 Lachnospiraceae bacterium
GCCGCCGGACAGCTCATGCGGATAACTGTCATATCTCTTTTCCGCTTCCGGGATTCCCACCTTCTGAAACATGTCAATGACCCTGTTCTTCGCTTCTTCCTTCCCGATCGTCCGGTCATGAACCAGGAGCGTTTCCCGGACCTGCCGGCCGACCTTCAGAACCGGGTTGAGACTCGTCATCGGCTCCTGAAAGATCATGGAAATATCATTGCCGCAGATTTTCCGCAGTTCTTTTTCCGAAAGCCCCGCCAGATCCTTTCCTTCAAACCAGATATGTCCTCCGGCAATTCTTCCGGGATATTTCAGAAGCCCCATGATGGATCTTGCCGTCATGCTCTTACCGCAGCCGCTCTCGCCCACAAGTCCGATGATTTTTCCCTTCGGAATCGTGATGTTCACACCGTCAACGGCCTTGGCCACTCCCTTTTCCGTAAAAAAATATGATTTCAGATCCTCGATTTTCAGGACGTTCTGTTCCTCTCCCATCGTGTTCTCTTCCTCTCTTTTCCTGTGCATTTCCCTCGCCCTTCTCAGAAAAACGCCGCTGCATCTTCGCTGCCGGATTCCTTCTGAAGGGCAGCATTTCTTTCCGAAGCTCTTGTGCAGCGTTAATCCTGACAGCTCTTCACGTGCAGATTCAGCCCTTCCGGATCCGTACGGACAGCCGCCACACCGTCAGCAGTTCTTCATATACGGATCCAGCACATCCCGCAGGCCGTCGCCGAGGAAGTTGAACGCCAGCACCACCACCATGATGGAAATACAGGGTGCCAGGCAGAGCCATGGCTGTGTGAACAGGAACTGCTTGGCCTGGTTGACCATCAGACCCCAGGAAGCCGCCGGCGGCTGAACACCGATGCCCAAAAAGCTCAGGGAGCTTTCCGAAAGGATGGAAGACGGAACCTCCAGTGTGAACAGTACGATCAGGCTTGGAATGCAGTTCGGCAGGATGTGCCGGATCATGATTTTCCACCCGGAAACGCCGATGGAACGGGCCGCTTCCACATACTCACTTTCCTTCAGGGACAGGGTCTGAGAGCGGACCACGCGTGCGACGCTGGCCCAGTTGATCATGGACAGCGCGAGAAACAGGTTGATGGTCGAGCTGCCGAGCGTATACATGATCACCATTGCCAGAAGGAGGGACGGAATGGAGAGCATGATATCCGCAATCCGCATGATGATGACATCCGTCTTTCCGCCGAGATATCCGGCGAGAAGGCCCAGAATAATGCCGATTGCAAGAGCCAGAACACTGGGCAGAATTCCGATGACCAGGGAAACACGCGAGCCGTAGAGAATTCGTGAGAATACATCACGCCCCAGCTCATCGGTTCCGAACAGATGCAGTGCACTCGGAGCCTGCAGGCGATTGACAACGTCCTGCTCCGCTTCTCCGTAAGGTGCAATGACCGGCGCGAAAATCGACGCCAGAATGATCAGCAGAATGACAAGAGCAGAAACCGCCGCCAGCTTGTTCTGCCGGCACATGCGGACGAGCTTTTCCAGAATCCCGTCCTTTTCTCCGACCTGACTCAGCAGCTCCTGCGATTTTTCCTCAGAAGAGACCGCTGCCACGCCTCCCCCTTCCAGTTCCGCAATCCGTTCCTTCTTTTTCCGAAATGTCATGACGTTCACGCTCCTTTCCGGATTCTGGGATCCAGAACCGAATACAGTACATCGGCCAGGAGGTTTCCGGCAATGACAATGACTGTGGTGAAAATAACGGTTCCCTGCAGAACCGGCATATCCCGGTTCGAAATTGCCGTTGTAGCAAGGCGGCCGATTCCGGGAATGGCGAAGATACTCTCGGTAATGACCGCACCGGAGAGCATGCTCGAGAGCTGCAGGGCCATCATAGTGATAACCGGCAGCATGGAGTTCTTCAATGCATGGAACAGAATCACCTTGCCCCCCATGAGTCCTTTGGCCTTCGCAGTATCAATGTAATCTGCCTGCATGGCTTCCAGAAGGCTGGACCTTGTGATCCGCGCAACGCTTCCCGCGCTGTTCCAGCCAAGAGCAATTGCCGGAAGAATCATGGAAACCAGCGTTCCGTCCGAAGTAAGAGGCAGAACCTTCCACTTGAAAGCCAGAAGATACTGCAGGAGAAGCGAGGTCATAAAAATCGGCATGGATACACCGAACAGTGCCAGTCCCATGAACAGATGATCCAGAAGATGGTTCTGACGAATCGCCGCGATGACTCCGAGGATCATTCCCATCACCCAGGCGAAGACGGCCGCCATCACCGCCAGCTGCACGGTATAGGGGAAGGCCTCCATGATCATGGAGGTGACACTCCGGTTGTACTTGTAGCTCTGGCCCATGTCGCCGCGGAGGAGCCCTCCCAGATAGGTGAAGAACTGCTCCATCATCGGCTTGTCCAGATTCATGGACTTCGTCAGGCGGTCAATGGTCTCCTGATTGACATGTTCTCCGAGGAGCGTTGTCACCGCATCGCCCGGAACAACCCGGAGCATGATGAAAATCAGAAGAATGACACCAATCAGAACCGGAATGGTTCCGAGGATTCGTTTTACAATCTGTTTCATGTTTGTACCCCGCTGAGGCAAAATCCGCGAAGGCGGTTTTGCCGAATGCGTCAGCCGGTGCGTCAGCACCGATGCTGCTGTTTGAAAGTGACATATCG
>DAIMKA010000280.1:0-1436 GCA_036721955.1 Lachnospiraceae bacterium
ATCTTGCCTCTTCCTCCTAAATTCTTTTCTTTATGCCATCAGGCATTTTCGAGTGTCTGCTTCGTACTGAAAATGAACAGCACCAGTCCGACCACGAAGAAAATTGCAATTACGCCGACGCCGTAGTTGACGCTTCCCGTCAGCTGGGACACCAGGCCCATCAGGGTCGTTCCAATGACCGAAGCGCCCTTCCCGCAGATATCATAGAATCCGAAGAATTCTCCTGAGCGCTCCGCCGGAATGATCTTGGCGAAATACGACCGCGACAGTGCCTGAATTCCTCCCTGGAACATTCCGACAAAAATTGCCAGAACCCAGAACTGCCAGCTTGCCGTCATGAAGAAGGCAAAAACCGCAATGCCCGCATAGGCCGCGATGGCAATCATGATCAGCTTCTCCGACATTCCCTTCTGGGAGAGCTTTCCGAACAGAATGGCAAACGGGAACGCCACAAACTGGGTCACCAGAAGAGCCAGCAGCATGTCTGTGGAGCCGAGGCCCAGCGCCGAGCCGTAAGCCGTCGACATATCAATGATGGTATACACGCCATCAATATAGAAGAAAAATGCCAGCAGGAAGAAGAACACCTTCTTGTTCTTCACAATATCGCGAAGGCTGATTCCGAGCTGCTGCAGGATATTCTTGTGTTCCTCTTCACCGGTGATGAAATACTTCTGCCTGTAGCTGCGCAGAATCGGAACCGATACCCCCATCCACCAGGCTGCGGTGATCACAAGCGAAAGGGACAGCGCCGTCATCTGGGACAGGCCGATCCTGCCGCTGCACAGAACGAGGACAAGGCAGGCAATGAAGGGGACGCAGCTGCCGATGTATCCCCATGCATATCCCTGGGAGGAGACATTGTCCATTCTCTCTTCCGTCGTGATATCCGAGAGCGTGGAATCGTAGACGACAAGGCTCAGGGAGTAAACAGATTTGACAATGCAGAACACGATCAGGAACATCAGCCATTCTTTGACCAGGCCCAGCGCCGCGCAGCCGATTGCTCCCAGA
This sequence comes from Lachnospiraceae bacterium, assembly GCA_036721955.1. Taxonomy (GTDB): domain Bacteria; phylum Bacillota; class Clostridia; order Lachnospirales; family Lachnospiraceae; genus CAG-791. The sequence continues at coordinate 1,015 of DAIMKA010000280.1, forward strand.
ATAATCGTTGCAGCAAAAATAGCCTTTTTCTTCCGGCCCTTGTCCGCAGCCGCTCCCAGAATCGGTCCCAGAATCGCAACAAGAATCGTTGAAATGGAAATGGTGTAGCCCCAGTAGGCAAGATAATTCACTTCCGAAAGTCCCGCCTGACTGCCCAGCTGATTGAAGTAAATCGGGATGATCGTCGAAACCATCATCGTGAAGGCCGAATTGGCCACGTCATACAGAATCCACTTTTTCTCCAGAGATGTAAGTTTTTCCTTCATATTTCCCCCCATACGTATCCGTCGGCCATTTTACTATGGTCACCCTGCCCGGTGCATGCGTTTTCTCTTTCCGTCAAAAGTCCCTGCATCCTTAAACCTCACTGAGGCAAAATCTGCGATCCCAGAGAGAATTTCGCGAAGGCGAATTCTCTCTGT
>DAIMKA010000280.1:1479-2644 GCA_036721955.1 Lachnospiraceae bacterium
GCGGACCACACAGTATTCTTTCTGATTGTGTCCCCTCCAAATTACGGTTTCATGTTCTTCGTGTTAATTCTGTGTAAAAGTATCCGCGTAGTTGCAGGCGGCCATTCCTGCCACCGCGCCGTCCGCAGCTGCCGTCACGAGCTGCCGGATTCTCTTCGTCCGGCAGTCGCCTGCCGCGAAAATCCCCGGCGCCGAGGTCCGGCAGTCCTCCCCCGCGAGGATATAGCCGTTCTCATCGGTCGCAACCACGCCTTCAAAGCTCCGCCCGGCCGGAACCTGACCGATCGCAACGAACAGGCCGGAAACCGGAAGCTCACGGCTCTCTCCCGTCAGCTTGTCCGTCACCAGGACCGCACAGAGCTTTCCATCCTCTCCGGTTGTCCACCCGGCAACCGTGCTGTTCAGGACGAGCTCCACATTGGGAAGCTCCCGGAGTTTTCTCACCTCTGCCTCCTCCGCGCGGAACCGGTCTCTCCTGTGGATCAGATACACCTTCTCGCAGAGTCCCGCGAGAAAAACCGCATCCTCCACCGCCGTATTGCCGCCGCCGTTTACCGCGACAGTCTTCTTCCGGTAGAACGCTCCGTCACAGGTCGCACAGTAAGAAAGTCCCTTTCCGAGAAGCTTTTCCTCTCCGGGAAGGCCGAGCTTTCTTCTCGTAAGTCCTGTCGCAAGAATCACGGCGTGCGTCCGATAGCAGTGCGAAGCCGTGCGGACAATCCGGTCCGTGGGGCGCTCCGTCGCCCCCTCTCTTTCCTTCCGCGCCGCCGGTGTGATTTCAGAAGATACCTCCCGCTCTGCCGGTGCAGTCCCGGAAGTCTCTTCCTGCTCTCCGGTGGCATTCTCTCCATTTGCTCCCGCCGGTTCGATTCCAACGACCTCCTCGAACTCCACCTCGGCTCCGAGCGCCTTCGCCTGCTCCAAAAGCCCCGTTGCAAACTCAAAGCCGCCGATCTTCGGAATTCCCGGGTAATTCTCTACCTCCGGCGTGTTGATGATCTGCCCGCCGTACCCGGCTCCGTCCAGGACCAGCGCCTTTTTGCCTGCCCGCTGTACATAAATTGCTGCCGTCAGCCCCGCGGTGCCGGCCCCGGCAATAATCACGTCATACATTTTTATACCTCGCTGAGGCAAAATCTGCGAAGGCAGTTTTGCCGAATGCGGC
>DAIMKA010000281.1:0-1535 GCA_036721955.1 Lachnospiraceae bacterium
AATCTCGTTGGAGCCGGACTGGAGCGGGAAGTGGATGTGGCGCGCGATGTTCGGATGGTCCCGGATCACCTCGAGGACGTCCGTTCCCATATCCTTGGGGTGCGGCGTCATGAAGCGGACGCGTTTGATGCCGGGAATCTCGGCAACCGCGGCAAGGAGCCCTGCAAACGAGCAGGGCTTCTCCAGATCCCGCCCGTAGGAGTTGACGTTCTGTCCGAGGAGCATGACCTCCACGACGCCATCGGAGACAAGCTTTTCGCACTCTCTTAAAATATCCTGCGGCTCGCGGCTTCTCTCATGCCCGCGGACGTAGGGAACGATGCAGTAGGTGCAGTAATTGTCGCAGCCGAACATGATGTTGATGCCGGACTTGTAGGAGTATTTGCGTTCCACGGGAAGGTCCTCGACGATCTCATCGGTCGCCTCCCAGATCTGCGTGATCTTGTGTCCTTTGGGATCGAAGCCGCCCTGCTTTCCCTCGTAGACCCCGCACAGATACTGCGGGAAGCAGAACAGGTTGTGGGTTCCGAAAATAAGATCGACGTAGGGATAGCTCTTTTTGATCTTCTCCACGGCGCTCTCTTCCTGCGTCATGCAGCCGCAGACCGCGATCTTCATATACGGATTGGATTTCCGGAAGTGTGAGGCGCGGCCGAGCCGTCCGAAGAAATGCTGGTCGGCATTGTCGCGCACCGTGCAGGTGTTGTAGATGACAAAATCCGCGGACTCCTCCTCAATCTCCCGATAGCCCGCGGTGCGCAGAATCCCCGAGAGCTTCTCCGCGTCCCGCGCGTTCATCTGGCAGCCGAAGTTCTGTACGTGAAAGGTCGGCGTCCGTCCGAGAATCCCGGCAAGCTGTGCGGTGTAGATCTGCGCCTTCCGGAGATATTCCTCCTGCCTTGCCAGCTCTTCTTCAGAGGCCTTTCTGCGCTCGCTCTCCGGGCGCTTTGCCGGCATGGGAACCCGTGCCTTTGGCGTGCTTTTTGTCTCAGTCAAGTTCATATCCTGCATATTTGTTCAGTATCCTTATCAGTGTTTCCGCGCCGAGAGCCATCTCTTCGGCGACGACATATTCATAGCGGCTGTGGAAGTTGTAGGAGCCCGTAAAAAGATTCGGGCAGGGAACCCCGCGAAAGCTCATCACGGCGCCGTCCGTGCCGCCGCGGATCGGAGAAACCACAGGTTCCACACCGATCTCCCGCATCGCCGCCCGGGCATTCTCAATGAGGTGCATGTGCGGACGGATCTTCTCCGCCATGTTGTAGTAGCTGTCTGAAATTTCCGCGGTAATGACCTTCGCGCCGTACCGTTCATTGATCGTCTTCACCGCTGCAAGGACGACCTCCTTGCGGTGCTCGAATTTTGCCCGGTCGTGGTCCCGGATGATATAGTCCATCTCAGCCGCATCCGCGGTTCCGTGCATTTCTTCGAGGTGATAGAAGCCCTCATACCCTTCCGTCTTCGCCGGAATCTCATCGGCGGGCAGAAGGCTGTTGAATTCCATGGCAACAAGAAGCGCATTTCTCATCTTGCCC
>DAIMKA010000281.1:1574-2640 GCA_036721955.1 Lachnospiraceae bacterium
TGAATGGAAAAGTGCGCGGAGGCCGCGTTGAAATTCTCATATTCCAGCTCTCCGATTCCCCCGCCGTCCACGGTGTAGCCGTAGTCCACGGCGAACTCGTCCATATTGACGTTCCGGGTTCCGTTTCCGACCTCTTCATCCGGCGTGAACATGATCCGGATCGTTCCGTGCGCGATCTCCGGATGCTGCAGCAGAAACTGCGCGGCCTCCATGATCTGGGCAACGCCTGCCTTGTCGTCTCCGCCAAGGACGGTGGTGCCGTCCGTGACGATCAGGGTCTGTCCCTTTTTCCCGGCAAGCTCCGGATATTCCGCGGGGCTCATGGAAAGATTTTTCTCCTCATTCAGAACAATAGTGCCTCCGTCATAGTTCTCGATCTTCCGGGGATGAATCTCCGGATGAGAGCTTGCGTCCACGGCATCGGAGGTATCCATGTGCGCCACAAGCCCCAGGATCGGCGCACTGTTCTCGCGGCGCTTTTTCCTGCGGTCGGCGCGGCCGGAGAGCTTCTCCCCGTCCACCGGAATGTTGCCCGGAATGGTCGCGTAGACGTAGCATTTTTCTTCATCCAGTACGACCTCCGATGCGCCCATTTCCTCCAGCTCCTTCTGAAGAAGCCGCGCAAGATCCCACTGGCACGGTGTGGACGGGGTATCCGCAACGCCCTCCTTCGACTGAGTGAAGACCCTGGGGTAGCGCATGAAGCGCTCCGCGATTTTCTCTTTGTCAAAATGTAAAACAGCCATTTTCATTCCTTTCCAGATTCATTTCGGATCATTTCCAATCAGACACCTTTCCGCCGTTTTGTTCCTTTGTGAACTTTTTTCCGCTTGCAGCGCCCGATCCTTTTCTTCCTTTTCATTGCTTCTTCCGTCCGGATTTTCTCCTGCAGAAATCCCGCCCGGTTTCGTTGGGAATCCTCGCCTGATAGAGATAAGCTCTTCGCTGGGTCATCCCCACGCGCTCCGTCACGCCGATACCGGTGAGAACCTTCAGAACGGCGGAATACTGCAGAGACCTCCGGTGAATGCCGACGGCGGCCTCCAGATCCTTTGCAGTGAAGGGC
>DAIMKA010000282.1:0-489 GCA_036721955.1 Lachnospiraceae bacterium
TCGCGCCGTCAATCAGACGCAGCAGCTCCAGTGCACTCCGGAAGTACTCCTTCCGGTTCTGCTCCGCCCAGACGACCTGCCCCTGCCAGGTCGCATTCTGCCGGTATTTGATCTGAACAATAAACGTTCCCTCTTCTCCGTTCTTTGCTTCCAGATTATTCATTCTCTTTACTCTTTCCCTGTGCCTGCCCGTCTGTGCTCTCTGCGCCGATGTTCCGGTGAAACTGCGCGGAATCATGGCTCTCTGCGGAAAATTCAGTTCATCCAGGAAGTTCTCAATGTACCGGACGGCTCCCAGCATACTGGTAAAATGCGCCGGCTCCGTGTCATACTCTTCCCAGATTTCTCCCTCATAATCAACGCCGTTCTTCCGGTTGATGCAGATGGAAATCAGATTCGGGGCATACAGGCGTTTCACATTCTTCTCTGTCATTTTACACCTCGCTGAGGCAAAATCCGCGAAGCGGTTTTGCCGAATGCGGCAGCCGG
>DAIMKA010000282.1:499-2354 GCA_036721955.1 Lachnospiraceae bacterium
GCAGCAGCACCGATGCTGCCGTTTGAAAGTGACATATCAATGTCACTTTCAAACTTCGATCTCTTTTCCTCAGTTCAGCGGGGTCATGCGGGACAAATCCGCCAGTGAGACATTGCTGTAGCGGACATCGGCCCGTGTTCCCTCACGCTCCTTCAGGCTGGAGCTGATTCTGCGGGAAACCACCTCGCAGCCCTCCCGGCTGCTGCCCACCAGGAGGACCAGATACTGGGATGCGCTGTACTTCGTGAAGATATCACCGCGCCGGAGACTGCGGCCGATGCATTGCTTCAGCGTCTTCGAGCGGGCATCCAGTTTCTCCCGGTTGGAAATCGGCTTGCCGGCATAATCCACCAGCGTGCACAGGAGAAGGAAAACCGAATATCCCGTCCGCTCCATATTGCGTTCCAGAACGTGATACGTATCGATAAAACTCGGGTAGCTGCAGTAATATGCGCCGCTGACCGGGTCCTCCTGAAGAGACGACTGGATCTCCTGAATTCTTCCCATCGGCGATGTGATCTTCTGAGACATCTTCCGATAGTTCTCCAGCATCTTCTCTGACGGCGGAAGACCCATTTCCTCCGAATAGCGGTGTACCGTCCTGTCATACAGGCGGAACGCTTCCTTATAATCTTCCTTGCAGATCAGTGCCTCAATCTGATCCGCCTGCCAGTCGTTGTCCGGGTAAATCCGGGCTGCCTTTTCATAGACGCGGTACATTTCATCGAAATCCTTCTGCTCCTTCGAAAGATTTCCGAGAAAGCGCACGGCCTCGGCGAACTCCTCCCGGAGTCTGACCGCCTCCGTCACAACCCAGGTCCTGTTCTCCGCTTCCGGAAGAAGAACGCCCTGATAGCATTCGAATGCCGTCCGGTACGCCTGCGTCTTCACCGCGTTGTCATCGCTCTCCCGTGCCCTGCCGATGGCATCGTGAAATTCCTGCACATCCACATGAACGCGGACATTCGGGTCCGGGATATAGACCTTGCCCACCTTGACGACATAATCCATCCGCGGAAGTCCTGCCGCGACCATCTGCTTGCGCATCTGAAAAATCAGGTTGTTGAAGCTGTTGTTGGGGTTGGAGAGCTCATCGCCCTCATACAGGCAGTGCACAATCTGCTGCTTGGAAATTCCCCGGTCTCCGCGCAGCCAGATCAGCTGCAGGAGCTGTACGAATTTTGCCGTGGTATTGCGGCCCAGTACGATCTCCTCGCCCCGATAGGACAAGGCAAATCCCCCGAGCATTCTGACTGTCAAAACATCCATCTGTTCTATCATGATTCATTCCATTCCATACCGGAATTCCGGTATAAACAAGACGATCAGGTCGGACTCCCCTCCAGCCTGATCGAACGTTCTTCGGATCTTCTTCTGTAATCCCTGCAAGCTTCCCCGAAAGGGAAATCCCTCCTGCATAGAATATATCATATTTCGTGATTTTTTTCACGAATCCATGCAGGAAGTTCCTCCAGACTGTCCAGGACGGCATCCGCAAGCCCGCGGATTTCCTCATCCGGCGCGATGAGATCCGGAACCATCACCGTCAGCATCTGCGCGTTCTTCCCGGCACGCACACCGTTGAAGCTGTCCTCCACGACAAGGCATTCCGAGGGACTTCTGTGAAGAAGCTCTGCCGCCTCCAGAAAAATATCAGGAAACGGCTTGCCGCGCTCCAGTGTGTTCCCGCTGATCACCTCAGAGAAGAAAGAACCGAGGCCTGTCATCTGCAGATACCGCTCTGCGACTTCCTTCGCACTGGATGTCGCGATCGCCGCAGGAATGTCCTGCCCCAGCTGCGCCGACACTGGAAAAGGTGCCGCGCCAGAATCCGCAATCCCCGCGCCAACGCACG
>DAIMKA010000282.1:2406-2637 GCA_036721955.1 Lachnospiraceae bacterium
AGTTCATCAATGTTCACGCGGCTTCTTCCGATCAGCTGATAATACTGTTCCTTCGTAAGTCCCGCCTTGATCCAGGCCCGCCCGTAGATCACCTCGGTATCGAAAAGAGTCCCGTCCATATCAAAAATCACGGCGCGGATTTTCCTCTCATCCGGTTCGTTTGTCTGTTCCCTCGCTGTCATCATTTTTACCTTTCTGTGCCGCGTTTTTGCGGCACCCCGAGGAGAAATG
>DAIMKA010000283.1:0-2626 GCA_036721955.1 Lachnospiraceae bacterium
GGCAGGCTGCCACCGCATTCGTTACAAACGGATGCTTCTCCCTCCAAGACGTCCCGCTCTCCAATGATCTTGCAATAACTACATTCGGTTCGCCCTGCGGCCATGTCTTTGTAGCATGTCCGTTGTAGCCGTCAAAGCCGATCTTCACATTCAAGAGGCCATTGTCGTTGCGCATGGAAGCAATGCCCATGCCGTCAATCAGCCCCTGCTTCTGATAATTCCGCAGTCCCTTGATCGGCTTGCTGTCCGTCCCGTAGGCATCATCATCCACAGTCGGAAGCTCATTGATCGCTGCTTTCACGCTGTCGGCCACTACTCTGGCTCCCTCATAGATCGCACTTCCGAGAATATCCTCGGTCGCTTCGTTCAGCTCTTCCAGGCTCTCAACAAAATTGTCCAGACCATCGCCCACAATGAACTGTGCCATTACCACACCTCAAAAAACCATTCATAATGAATCAGGTTCGTCTGATCCTCATACTGTATGGAATTCAGCGACCACGTGACAGCTTCCATTCCGTCAAGAAGCTTCTGAATCTCATCCACAACCGGATCAAACTCCTTTCCGGTGAAGTAATCAATCGTCCCGGAAATTCTCTGTAAGGCTTTCCCGTTATCCGCTTTCAAGTCCGTATCTTCTGCATTCTCCTGCCAGATGATGCACGGAAATCTTTTCTCTACTCTCCAGTAGTGATAGCAGTTTTCCGATATCCCGGCCAGATTCTCCCCGATCTGCCTCAGCTTATCCTGCATCGACGTCATATCTGTCCTCCATCCTTGAAAGCGTCAGATCAAAAACACGCAGCCCCTCATCATTCATGAGAGGCTGCACATTATCAATCCGGAACTGATCTCCCCCGGCATCTTCCTGTCCTTCATAGTTGGTAAGGACCGCATACATTCCGATTCTGGGCCGTGTTCCGTCATCCCAGATCCGGATCACCATATCGACCTGTTCACTGACTCCTTTGGCAAGGTACTGCCTGTTCTGGCTGATTCCGCGCTCTTCAAAATACTGCTCCGTTTTCACGTTCAGCCTTCTTTTCGGCATAAATCCCGGGTCCGCCGTATTCTCAAGACTGCAGATTCTGACAATTCCATCGTCCAGCCGCATTTACTGCCTTCCCTTCTGATACATCAGCCGGTTCTTCAGGCGGAAATCCAGCATTCTGGGCATCCCGTTATCTGCATCCGCCCTTCTCCGGTACAGGTATGCAGCGTACATCTCGATGGTCTGAGCGTCCGCTGCTGTATACGAACTGCCTGTCTCATCCGGTTCCAGAATGATTCCCATTCTCTCAATTTCCGCAATGGCCGCTTCAATCAGCTGCTTCAGATACTTCACAGTGGCTTCCGGCGGATTCAGCTTGCCGAGATCTGCCATGAGCATTTCGTATACATTATCTGTCTTCATTTACCCTGCTTTCTCCGATCAGGCAGCTTCCTGTTCTTTGTTTGCCTTGTCCTCTGTGAACGTTACCGCATCCTTCGAGGGTGTTGCACCGTTGATGCCGATTGCCACGAAACCGCCTTTGATCACCGGCTTTCCGTCATATCTCGCTTCTCCCTTGAACACCGTCTCATCCTGCAGGAAACGCACATGCTCCGAAGTAGCAAGGGTGGTTCCTTCACGCTCCGCCAGCAGATACAGATCGCCGTAGCCTCCGATGATGACATTATCCGGCATCCAGTAAAGCGTCTCGATCTCTCCGCCGACGACCGGCAGAGTATTTCCCTGTCCGGACACAATCGCGCCTGCTGCGTTGATGGACAGGCCTGCTGCCACCAGCTCCGCCTTGGTCTTGTCGTTCATCGCCCAGAACTTTGCACCGGTAGAATACTTTCCGTCCGCAACGGCAGTCTTCAGCACCAGCTCCTTGTAAAGCGCCGCGTCCGTCTTTGCCTCAGGAATGGAAATGATATTCGTTGTCTTGAGGGTGGCATCTTTTTCCAGCGCCGTCATGATGCCGGTCGGCATCTTCGTTCCGGTTCCATACAGAATCGCCTTGTCCAGGGCAAACCCGATTGCCTTTCCAATCGCACTGATCGTCTCATCTGCGAGGTTGATGTCCGAATCGTGCAGCGTCGCATTGCAGACCGCAATGAAAGCACCGACCTTATATCCGTCCACTTCCTCTGCCGTGAACGACAGATCAATCTCATTCAGGCTTGCGCAGGCCTCTGTCCAGATTGCTTCCGGGATCATCCCCATGATGTTCTGACGGGCCGTTCCGGCAACCTGACGCACATTGACGTGGCCGTACAGTTTGGAATAGTCCTCCACATTATCCTTGATCAGTCCCAGCACGATCTCGGGAATCAGAAGATCCGATCCCGTCACGGCTCTCTGCTGTGAGCCGGTTCCGATCGCCCGCACAGTATCAAGAAACTGCCGGACATCCTCTCTCTCAACAAATGCAGATCTCTGCTCTGCGGTCATCTTTCTGAATGCTCTGGTCTTCATTGCTGCATATCCTCCTCTTACATTCTCCGGGGCCTTTCCTTCACGGCCAGTTTCCGGCTCTTTGTCCTTCTGCGCCTTCTCAATGTCCTCCAGTTCCTTCTCCGTGTCCTGGATGGACTGCTCAAGATCTGTCTTCTCCTTGTACAGCTTAGCATTTTCATA
>DAIMKA010000284.1:0-2556 GCA_036721955.1 Lachnospiraceae bacterium
ACGCGGCCCCATCTTCTGTCAAGCATGATTTTACATTCTCCCGGTGAACCTGATCGATTCCCTCACATTCAACATTCTCCCGGAAACCGGAAAGACAAGTTCCTGACGTTCCACACCGGAAAAGGCCGATGCCGCATCCGTTTGAATGTCGGCATCAGCCTCTTTTCTTTCACCACTTTTTGTAGGGACAGTGGCTTCTTCCGGTTGCCGCGCGGAGCTCCACAAAGCATCCGCAGGCATTGCAGGTTCCCCTGGAGAGATAATCGCACCCCTTGCAGACCGCAAGGCGCCTTTCATGTTCTTTCTTCGGCGTCTTCTGCTCACGGTCCATCATGGAAAGGAGCCTTCCGATGTCCCGCTCGTACTGCGCAGGGTCCAGTTCCTCCAGAAGGCATTTGATACAATGTTCTTTCATCGTTTTCTGCCGCACAGACTGTTCCGAACAGGCCGCGTCTCACCGGATCGACAGCTTCACGACGGAGCAGGCAGGAATGTCAAACCGGCAGCCGTTCTCCGTCAGCTCCACGCCGTCCAACGCCTTCTCTTGTACGGCATCCGGCTCCTCGAAGGTATTCTTTGCGTGCATCTCCTCGGAAACGACGCGTGCCTCCACGGACACCGGCTTCTTCTCATTGAATTTCAGAGAAACGGGATGGCTGTGCTCCGCATCCATGTTGGTAACAGTCACCGTGATCACGCCGTCCTTTTCAGAGACGGACTCGTCCAGCGCCGGCACCGGATGTGCCTCGGTTCCGACCTCTTCGTTTTCCAGAATCATGGAATCCAGAAGCTCGCCGTCCTGATGGTCTTTGTACATGTGGAATACGTGATACGTCGGCGTCAGAATCATCTTCTCGCCGTCCGTCAGGATCACTGACTGAATGACATTGACCATCTGGGCAAGGCACGCCAGCTTCACGCGGTCGCAGTGACGGTTGAAAATGTTCAGCGTCGTTCCCGCAATCAGCGCGTCGCGCATCGTATTCTGCTGATACAAAAAGCCCGGATTGGTTCCCGGCTCGCAGTCATACCAGCCGCCCCATTCATCGAACGAGAATCCGATCTTCTTCTCCGGATCATAGGTGTCCAGAATGTCTCCGTGGAGCTTCAGAAGATCCTCGGTGTACAGCGTCTTCTGCATGGTCTGATAGAACATTTCGCGGTCGAACTCCGTTGCCGATCCCTTGTTCTCCCATCCGCCCGGATGTACATAGTAGTGGATGCTCAGAAGGTCCATGAATCCGTGCGACATGGGGCCGCCCGGCTCCGCAAAGCAGGTCTCCAGCACCTTCTTCGTCCAGTTGGTGTCCGCCACATTCGGGCCGCCGCATACCTTGAGGAACGGCTTGTCCGGATGATACTGACGGCAGTAGGTCTGATAACGGCGGTAGAGGTTCGCGTAGTACTCCGGCGTCATGTTGCCGCCGCACCCCCAGTTCTCGTTGCCGACACCGAAGTAGTCCACTCTCCAGGGCTCCTCGCGCCCGTTTGCCTTGCGCAGCTCCGTCATCGGGGACATCCCGTCAAAGGTCATATACTCAATCCACTCCGACATCTCCTGCACGGTTCCGGAGCCGACATTCCCGTTGATATAGGTTTTGCAGCCGAGCTGACGCACGAGCTCGAAGTATTCATGCGTACCGAAGCTGTTGTCCTCCAGCACACCGCCCCAGTGCGTGTTGATCATCTTCTTGCGCTTGTCCTTCGGTCCGATGCCGTCCATCCAGTGATACTCATCGGCAAAGCACCCGCCCGGCCAGCGAAGAAGCGGAACCTTCATCTCCTTCAGTGCGTTCACCACATCCGTGCGCATGCCGTTCACGTTCTCGATGCCGGAATCCGGACGCACGTACAGCCCCTCATAGATTCCCCGTCCGAGGTGCTCCGAGAACTGTCCCTGAATTTCCGGATTGATGTGGCCTTTTTTCTTCTGCTCATTGATCAGAATTTTCGCCATGATAAATCCTCTCTGTGAAAATGGTATCTGTTCAGCACTTACGGGATTCCGGCATGAACCGGTCTGCAGGCAGTCCGTTCACGCCAAAATCCCGCGGAGCTGTCTCTTATTTTCCGAGCACAATCGTAACAAAGCTTGCAGGCTTCAGGTTTGCAGTGAGAATCCCGCCATCCAGCCGGTAATCGGTTCTTGCCAGAGGCTTTACCACCTCTCCTGCCGCGGAGTTGACTGCCTTCATGTCGGTTCCCTCCATCGCCTGGAAGTCCACGACCTTGTATCCCTCGAAGCCGCGAAGATCGACCTCGAACTCCACGTTCTCCTCGGTGTTGCGGTTGACCGCAAAGACAGCGACCTGTTCCTTCTCCTCGTTGTAGACGGAAACCGCCTCCACATCCGTAACATGATCGTGTTTGCTGGTGGCGTGATCCCCGCCGGACATCACAGGCTGGAGCGCTACGCCGCGTCCGTACTTCGATACCAGATAGAACGGATAGAAGATCGTCTGTCTCCATGCAGGCCCGTTCTCCTCGGTCATGATCGGCGCAATGACATTGACGAGCTGTGCCAGGCATGCGACCTTCACGCGGTCCGCGTGCTGC
>DAIMKA010000285.1:0-2552 GCA_036721955.1 Lachnospiraceae bacterium
GCCGCAGGCCTTCTGCGGCTTCCTCTTCCTGTTTACATCAGATGCATGGCATTGCAGACAATGGCCGCAATGCCGCTGCCCAGAATTGCACCGATCAGAACCTGAAGCGGTGTATGACCTACAAATTCCTTGAACTGCTCCATGGGATCCATGGTCTGCAGCTTGTTGCCCATTTCAAACCACTGGCTCACGATTTCATTCAGAACCTTGGCCTGTTCACCGGTTTCTCTCCGAACACCCATAGCATCGTACATGACGATAAACGCGAAGAAAACCACCATCGGAAATTCAAAGCCTGAGGGGCCGTAGACAACAGCCGTGGATACGACCAGTGCACATACGGTCGCCGAATGTGCGCTCGGCATTCCGCCGGCACCGATAATCCGCTCCCAGTTGAATTTATGATTGATGATCAGATAAATGATCGTCTTGGCCAGCTGTGCCACCAGCCAGCTGCAGGCGGCAGCCACGAACAAAGGATTATGGAACACATTTGTCAGAAAGTTCATTCAGGCCTTGTACCCCATCTCGGTCATATAGACATCCAGTGCTTCCTTCCAGTCCGCATAGACATGATCCGTGGTCAGACGGAACATATAATTGTCCAGAATCGAATAGTGCGGGCGCGGAGCCGACTGCGGATTGGCCGCCTGATACTGCTCCGTGGTTACGCTTGTTACCTTCGTCTTGATTCCGGCAAGGCGATAGATCTCTCTCGTAAATTCATCCCAGCTCGTAGAGCCCTCGCAGGTTCCGTGGAACAAACCGTAATTATCCGTGGGAAGAAGATAGGCAATGGCCTTCGCCAGTTCCTTCGTACTGGTAGGAGAACCGAACTGATCGTCCACAACCGTGACCTCATCGTGCGTCTGTGCGACCTTCAGCATCGTGCGGACGAAGTTCTTTCCCTCACCGTACAGCCATGCGGTACGGATAATGAAGTAGTTTCTCGCGAAGTCCTTCACGAAATTCTCGCCGGCAAGCTTCGTGATGCCGTAAACACTCTTCGGACCGGTCGGATCGAATTCCGTCAGCGGCTTCTCCGAGGTTCCCGGGAAAACATAATCCGTGGAAATATGAACGAGCTTTGCCTGATTCTCGGTTGCCGCAATGGCAAGGTTTCTGGGACCGATCGCATTGATCTTGTAGTTCAGGTCCAGATGCGTCTCCGCGGCATCTACAGCCGTATAGGCAGCGCAGTTGATGATGGCGTACGGCTTTACTTCCTTTGCAAAGGCAAGAACCTCTTCCACATTGGTAATGTCAAGCCTGCGGTCAACCTTCACAAAGCCGGGATCCGATACATCGGTATTAACGAGATGATAATCCCCGTTTCCGCCAAGAAGCTTATTGACAGCAATACCAAGCTGCCCGTTGCAGCCGGTTACAATGATATTCTTCATAAGATAAAATCCCCTTTCAGGATACAAAGCATAGCTGTTCGTATTATAGCCTATCTGCCCTGAAAAAGGAATTCGCCGTTCTTTTCCCGTTCCCCTTTCTGTCTGCAATTTTTCCATTTTCCTCTTTACATATACCCCCTGCTGGTATATATTTTGTAATTGTGATACCCCACAAGGGTATATTATTTTCATGGTTATACCTCACTGAGGCAAAAAGGTGCAGAAAAGGAGAATCATGAGCGAAGAAGAAAAGAAAAATTTTCAGAAATTATACGAACAGCAGATCACGGACAGTGAGAACAGAACTCTGGAAGAGGGATGTCCCTGCTGCCACAGGAAAAGCCGCTCCGAATCCGAAGAGAAGGATCTGATCACCCGTCTGAACCGAATTGAGGGTCAGATCCGGGGAATCCGGAAGATGGTAGAGAACGATGCCTACTGCGTGGATATCCTCACCCAGGTTTCCGCGGCATCCTGCGCACTCAACAGCTTCACCAAGGTCCTTTTGTCCAACCACATCAAGACCTGTGTCACGGAGGATATCCGGGCAGGGAAGGAAGAGAAGGTGGACGAGCTGGTGAAGGTTCTGCAAAAGCTTATGAAATAAAGAAAGGAGATCCGTACTATGAAACAATATACCGTGACCGGCATGAGCTGTGCTGCCTGCCAGTCCCGCGTGGAGAAGGCCGTCGGCAGGGTGCCCGGCGTCACTTCCTGCTCGGTCAGCCTTCTCACCAATTCCATGGGTGTGGAGGGAACCGCCTCCGATGAAGCCGTCATCAGTGCGGTAGAAGATGCCGGCTATGGGGCTTCCGTCAAGGGGGGACAGGCTTCCGATAAAAAGGGAACCGAGAGCTATACCGCGCGAATTGCCGAGGAGGAAGACGCGCTTCGCGATCACACCACACCGATTCTGAAGAAACGACTCATCTGGTCCGTTGTTTTCCTGCTCATTCTGATGTACTTCTCCATGGGAGTTCATATGTGGGGCTGGCCGGTTCCCGCCTTTATGAAGGGCAATCACGTTGCCATGGGACTGATGCAGCTTCTTTTATCCGGAATCATCATGGTCATCAACCAGAAGTTCTTCGTTTCCGGCTTCAAGAGCCTGTTTCACGGTTCGCCGAACATGGACTCGACCATTGCACT
>DAIMKA010000286.1:0-2517 GCA_036721955.1 Lachnospiraceae bacterium
CTCTAAGCAGGAGAAGATGTCATCCGGCATCTTCGAGTGCAGCGGTTTTGCCGAACGTGGCAGCCGCCTTGCCGGCATCAGCGCCCGGATTCCTTTTCTGCCTTCACCACTTCAGCGGAAAGAGCACCCTCCTTCACGCCGATTTCAATGGTGTCACCTTCACTGACCTTGTCCTCCAGGATCAGCTTTGCCGACATCGTCTCCACGTTTTTCTGGATGTATCTCTTCAGCGGACGTGCGCCGTAGCTCGGATCGTATGCGGCATCTGCGACGAACTTCTTCGCCTCATCGGTCAGGCGGACGGAAATCTCACGGTCCGCAAGACGCTGATTCAGATCCTTCATGATCAGATCGATGATTCCGCTGATGTTCTCCTTCGTCAGAGGACGGAACATGATGATCTCGTCCAGACGGTTCAGGAACTCCGGACGGAAGTGCTGATGCAGGATCGCGTCCACCGCAGTTCTGCAGTTCTCCGAAATCTCGATGCTCTGTCCGGCTCCGCCTTCCGCCTTTGTCTCGCCGTAAGCGTTGTTCTTTTCCTGCTTCTCAATGTCCGCAAGGATCTCCTGGGCGCCGAGGTTCGAGGTCAGAATGATGATGGTGTTCTTGAAGTCCACCGTTCTTCCCTGCGAATCCGTGATACGGCCGTCATCCAGCACCTGCAGCAGAATGTTGAACACATCCGGATGAGCCTTCTCCACCTCATCGAACAGAACCACCGAGTAAGGTTTCCTGCGGACGGCTTCCGTCAGCTGGCCGCCTTCCTCATAGCCGACATAGCCGGGTGCTGCACCGATCAGACGGGAAACGCTGTATTTCTCCATATATTCGGACATATCGATCCGGACCATGTTCTTCTCATCGTCAAAAAGTGCCCTCGCCAGAGCCTTTGCAAGCTCCGTCTTGCCGACACCTGTGGGGCCGAGGAACAGGAACGAGCCGATCGGCTTCGTCGGATCCTTGATGCCCGCCTTGGAGCGCATGATGGCCTCCGAAACCTTGGTCACCGCTTCGTCCTGACCGACGACGCTCCGATGCAGCTCTTCCGGAAGATGCAGCGTTTTGCTGCGCTCGGATTCCGTCAGCTTGGACACCGGAATGCCGGTCCACTTGGACACGATTCTTCCGATTTCATCCTCCGTCACCTTCTCATGAACCAGGCTCTCTCCGTTTCCTTCTGCGGAAGACTTCGCCGCTGCCTCTTCACCTTCCTTGATCTTTGCCTCGATTTCCGGAAGCTTTCCGTACTGCAGCTCCGCCGCCTTCTCCAGATCACCGCTCTGCTTTGCCAGCTCGATCTCCGAATTCACGGCATCCTTCTCCTCGCGGAGTTTGGACAGCGAATCAATCTTGCTCTTCTCGTTCTGCCACTGGGCCTTGGCCGCACTGAACTTGTCGCGAAGCTCCGCCATCTCCTTCTGCAGATCGGCAAGCCTCTCCTTCGACAGATTGTCATCCTCCTTCTTCAGCTGGATCTCCTCGATCTCCATCTGCTGAAGCTTACGGTTCATCTCATCCAGCTCGGTCGGCATGGAATCCATCTCGGTCTTGATCAGCGCGCACGCCTCATCCACAAGGTCAATGGCCTTGTCGGGAAGGAAACGGTCCGTGATGTAACGGTTCGACAGGACCGCTGCCGCAACCAGTGCGTTGTCCTCAATCTTCACGCCGTGATAGACCTCATACCGCTCCTTCAGGCCGCGGAGAATGGAAATGGTGTCCTCCACCGTCGGCTCGCTCGCCATCACCGGCTGGAAACGACGCTCCAGAGCCGCATCCTTCTCAATATACTCACGATATTCGTTCAGCGTCGTCGCACCTATGCAGTGCAGCTCGCCTCTTGCCAGCATGGGCTTTAACATGTTGCCGGCATCCATCGCGCCGTCCGTCTTGCCCGCTCCGACGATCGTGTGAAGCTCATCAATGAACAGAATGATATTGCCGTTCGATGCCTTTACGTCGTCGAGAACCGCCTTCAGACGTTCCTCAAACTCGCCGCGGTACTTCGCACCCGCGATCAGGGATCCCATGTTCAGAGAGAAAATCTTCTTGTCCTTCAGCGAATCCGGCACGTCCTTCTTCGCAATTCTCTGTGCCAGGCCTTCCACAATCGCCGTTTTGCCGACACCGGGTTCACCGATGATGACCGGATTGTTCTTCGTCTTACGGGAAAGAATGCGGATGACGTTGCGGATCTCATCGTCACGTCCGATGACAGGATCCATCTTCTGATCCCTTGCCTTGGCGACCAGCTCCTCGCCGTACTTCTCCAGCGTGTCATAGGTGTCCTCCGGATTGTCCGAGGTTACCTTCTGATTGCCGCGGACTGTCTGCAGGGCCTGCAGGAAGGATTCCCGGCTGATGCCGTAATCCCTGAAAATCTGCTTCACATGATCGTCTGCCTCCTTGATCATCGCAAGGAAAAGATGCTCCACGGAAACATACTCGTCCCCGAGCTTCTTCGCCTCATCCTCTGCCCCGATCAGGACCTTGTTCAGGCTGTTGCTCACATAA
>DAIMKA010000287.1:0-2508 GCA_036721955.1 Lachnospiraceae bacterium
GCTAGGCCCGCCGCCAAACATTTCGTGAAGACCCGGCAGAAGCAGCCGGGGAGTAAGGAGCAGGAAAAATGATGGAGAAGGATGCAAAGATTTATGTCGCAGGCCACCGCGGAATGGTCGGCTCTGCAATCAAGAGAGAACTGGAGCGTCAGGGCTACACGAATATCATTGTCCGCACGCACAAGGAACTGGATCTGACCAGACAGGATCAGGTCGAGGAGTTTTTTGCCGAGGAGAAGCCGGAGTACGTATTCCTGGCAGCAGCCAAGGTCGGCGGCATTGTAGCCAATGAGGAAGCACTGGCGGACTTCATGTATGACAACATGATTCTGGAGATGAATGCCGTGCACAGCGCGTGGAAGAACGGCTGCAAGAAGCTGGAATTCCTCGGAAGTTCCTGCATTTATCCCCGCATGGCACCGCAGCCGATGAAGGAAGACTGCCTTCTGTCCGGACCGCTGGAAAAGACCAACGAGGCCTATGCCCTTGCCAAGATTTCCGGACTGAAATACTGTGAGTTCTTAAACCGCCAGTACGGAACCGACTATATTTCCGTGATGCCGACGAACCTCTACGGACCGAACGACAACTACCACCCGACACACAGCCATGTGCTGCCCGCCCTGATCCGCAGATTCCATGAGGCGAAGGAGCAGAACCTTCCTTACGTTACCTGCTGGGGTGACGGATCGCCGCTTCGTGAGTTCCTGTATGTGGACGATCTCGCCAATCTCTGCGTGTTCCTGATGAACCACTATTCCGGCAATGAGACCGTGAACGCAGGAACCGGCAAGGAGCTGACGATCAAGGAGCTGACGGAGAAGGTCGCGAAGATCATCGGCTACACCGGAGAGATCCGCTGGGATCCCTCGAAGCCGAACGGAACGCCGAGAAAGCTTCTGGATGTTTCCAAGACCAAAGCAATGGGATGGGAAGCGAAGACGTCTCTGGATGAGGGCATCCGCCTGACCTACGAGGATTTCCTGCACAACCCGATGCGTGCAGAGCGCTGACACTCGAAGCTGTCTGATGACAGCTTCTCCTGTTTCGAGCGAACACACTACGTGTGTTTGCTCGCACATCGGAGAATTCGCCTTCGCGAAATTCTCCTCACGAACATGCGCCTGACGGCGCAGGAAAAGGAAACACCATGCATATTATTTTACTGTCCGGCGGATCCGGAAAGCGCCTCTGGCCGCTTTCCAATGACATCCGCTCCAAGCAGTTCATCAAGATTTTCAAGTCGGAGAGCGGAGAATACGAATCGATGGCCCAGCGGATGTACCGGCAGATCCGCAAGGTGGATCCGGACGCAACGGTGACTGTTGCGACGAGCCGCTCTCAGGTGTCTCAGCTGAAGAACCAGCTGGGGGACAACATCGGGATTTCACTGGAGCCCTGCAGACGGGATACGTTTCCCGCGATTGTCCTGGCAACGGCATATCTTCATGACGTGCAGAAGGTACCTGCAGAAGAGCCGGTGGTGGTGTGCCCGGTGGATCCTTATGTGAACGAGGACTATTTCGAAGCACTCCGGAAGCTCTCGGAGCTTGCGGAAAATGATGCGTACAACCTCACGGTCATGGGCATTGAGCCGACCTATCCTTCGGAGAAATACGGCTATGTCATCCCGGCAGACAGGGACGCGGTCAGTCCGGTGAAAACCTTTAAGGAGAAGCCGGACGCGGAAACCGCGAAGAAATACATCGCAGAGGGTGCTCTCTGGAACGCGGGCGTTTTTGCCTATAAGATCGGCTATGTTCTGGAGAAGGCACATGAGCGGATGGATTTTACGGATTATGAGGATCTTTTTGCCAAGTACGACGCCGTGCAGAAGATTTCCTTCGACTATGCCGTAGCGGAGCATGAACCGCACATTCAGGTCATGCGCTTTGGCGGGGCGTGGAAGGACATGGGAACCTGGAACACGCTGACCGAGGCAATGGAAGAGCCGGTGATCGGACAGGGAACGTTGAATGACACCTGCGAAAACGTGGATGTAGTCAATGAGCTGAACGTACCGGTCCTCGCAATGGGCCTGAAGAATGTGGTCATTGCGGCCTCTCCGGAGGGGATTCTTGTGTCCGACAAGGAGCAGTCCAGCTACATCAAGCCCTTCGTGGATGCGATGGACCAGCAGGTCATGTTCGCGGAGAAGTCCTGGGGCTCCTTTCAGGTGCTGGATGTGGAGAAGGAGAGCATGACGATTCTGGTGACGCTCAAGGAGGGCCATCAGATGAACTATCACAGCCATGCGCACCGCGACGAGATCTGGAATGTCATCGCCGGGGAGGGCCGCACGATCGTGGACGGCATGGAGCAGAAGGGAAAGCCGGGCGATGTCATCACCATGCAGGCCGGCTGCCGCCATACCATTGTGGCGGATACGGAGCTGAAGCTGATCGAGGTACAGATCGGCAAGGAAATCAGCGTGCACGACAAGCAGAAATTCGAACTTGAAATTTGAACGCAGGAAGAAAGGACCGGGAGTCGGCCGTGTCAGGAGCC
>DAIMKA010000288.1:0-2499 GCA_036721955.1 Lachnospiraceae bacterium
CTCCCACCTCGGCAAGGTTAAGAACGGACCCAATGAGGGCGAGTCTCTTGCTCCCGTTGCGGCACGTCTTTCCGAGAAGCTCGGCAAGGAAGTGAAGTTCATCGCAGATTACAACGTAACCGGCCAGGCAGCAACCGATGCCGTTGCAGCAATGAAGCCCGGTGATGTCATCCTTCTTCAGAACACCCGTTTCCGCGGCAAGGAAGAGACCAAGCCTCAGGAGGCTGGCGAGCAGTTTGCAAAGGAGCTTGCAGATCTTGCGGATGACTATGTATGTGATGCATTCGGTTCCGCACACCGCGCTCATGCTTCGGTTGCCGTTGTAACCAAGTATATCCGCGAAAAGGGCGGCACCTGCGCAGTCGGATATCTGATGCAGAAGGAGATCAAGTTCCTCGGCAATGCGGTAGAGGATCCGGTTCGTCCCTTCGTTGCAATCCTCGGCGGCGCCAAGGTTGCAGACAAGCTGAACGTAATCTCCAACCTTCTGGAGAAGTGCGACACTCTGATCATCGGCGGCGGCATGGCTTATACCTTTGCCAAGGCACAGGGCTATGAGATCGGAACATCTCTCTGCGATGATACCAAGGTTGACTACTGCAAGGAGATGATTGAGAAGGCAGCACAGCTCGGCAAGAAGCTGCTGCTTCCGGTAGATGCGGTTGTTACCGATCACTTCCCGGATCCGATCGATGATGCATCGATCGCAACCGAGGTTGTTGACATCGACAAGATCCCTGCTGACAAGATGGGCATGGATATCGGACCGAAGACGAGAGCTCTGTATGCAGAGGCAGTCGCTTCTGCCAAGACCGTTGTATGGAACGGACCGATGGGTGTATTCGAGAATCCGGTTCTGGCTGAGGGAACCAAGGCAGTTGCCAAGGCTCTGGCAGAGACCGATGCTACCACCATCATCGGCGGCGGCGATTCCGCAGCAGCTGTCAACCAGCTCGGCTATGCAGACAAGATGAGCCACATCTCCACCGGCGGCGGTGCTTCCCTGGAGTTCCTGGAAGGCAAGGAGCTGCCCGGCGTATACGCTGCAGACGACAAGTAAGCCGAAAGGGTTTGCTTCATGATTCCGGATGCCGATGTGCGCTGCGCACATGGCACAGGAATCGGGAAAAGCAGAAATTTATTAAGATTATCGGAAGTGCGGCGGGCTTCGGCCTGCCGCGCGGCCGATTGCTTATCAGGTGTTCCGCTGGGGAACACGCGGGGAAAAGGAGAATATCACAATGGCACGTAAGAAGATTATTGCCGGCAACTGGAAGATGAACAAGACTCCGAGCGAAGCGAAGGAGCTGGTGGAGCTGCTGAAGCCCCTCGTAAACAATCCGGACGTGGATGTTGTTTACTGCGTACCGGCCATTGACATCGTTCCGGTCGCAGAGGCAATCAAGGGAACCAATGTACAGCTCGGCGCAGAGAACCTTTCCGACCAGGACAAGGGCGCTTTTACCGGTGAGATTTCCGCGGCAATGCTGCTGGATGCCGGTGTCAAGTATGTCATCATCGGACACTCCGAGAGAAGACAGTACTACAAGGAAGACGATGCGTTCTTAAACCGCAAGGTTCTGAAGGCTTTCGAGAACGGCCTTACTCCGATCCTGTGCTGCGGCGAGACACTGGAGCAGCGCGAGGCAGGCGTTACGCTTGACTGGATCCGTCTTCAGATCAAGTCCGATCTGCAAGGCGTTACCGCAGAGCAGGCTGCATCCATGGTGATCGCTTACGAGCCGATCTGGGCAATCGGAACCGGCAAGACCGCTACCTCCGATCAGGCAGAAGAGGTTTGTGCGGCAATCCGTGCGACGATCGCTGAGATCTATGACACCGACACCGCTGAGAAGATCCGCATCCAGTATGGCGGATCCATGAATGCCGGCAACTGCAAGGAGCTCCTTGCAAAGCCTGACATCGATGGCGGACTGATCGGCGGAGCAGCGCTCAAGGCAGATTTCGGCCAGATCGTCAATTACAACAAGTGATGAGATTTCATATTGCCTGAAGCCATATCAATCGCTGCATTATGAGAAGAGCACACCCACGGAAGTGGATGTGCTCTTTTGGCATAGAAGCGATTTTAGGAATATGCTGCAGAAGCATTTGGGCAATTCATTTCTGTCTGCGGTCGGTTTCAGGAGACCAGCTTGCGAAGAATCGATATCCGGTTCATCAGGAGGCTTGCGGCAAATGAGAGAACCAGAAGAACCGCGAGAAGAAGCGGGATGCCGACAAAGGGATTCGGAATCTGCGCAAGAACCCCGGATTTTGTAATGAGATCCAGGAAGAACGGGTGGAGAAGATAGATGCCGAATGACGCACGGGAGAATGCCAGAAGCAGCTGTCGGCCCTTTTTCGCTGAATTCTGCAGTAAAGAGGAATCCGTGGGATCATCGGAATTGATTGACTGAGCGGACGGACAAGAAGACTGATTGGAGATAACAGAAGAGCCGGCACAGCCATGTTTTCCGGAACCCGTTCTGCAACAGC
>DAIMKA010000289.1:0-2489 GCA_036721955.1 Lachnospiraceae bacterium
AAGTTTCCCTTCAGCTCACTCGTCCGGACACTGTTGATGAATGCCTTCGGATCCACATCACGGATCGCCTTGATCACCTTTCTCGCATCCGGTGCGTCAACGACGGAATACACCAGAGGCTTTCTCTCATGCCCGTAGCTTCCCTCCCCGTTCATGATCGTTGCTCCGTGGTGGCTGACCCCGTAAATGATGGAGCAGATTTTCTGCGGATAATCCGTCACGATGAACAACGTAATCTGCTGATAGCCCCGGTAGAGAAGGTGCAGCACCTGCGTCGAAACATACTGGAAAATGATCGAATACAGCGCCTTGTCCCATCCGAACAAAAGGCCCGCCGCTCCCAGAATGACGACGTTGAGGCCCAGAATGATATTGAAGGAATCAATGCCTCTTTTCTGGGACAAAAAGATGGAAATGAAGTCCGTTCCGCCGCTTGTTGCGTCCACGGACAGGCACATGCTGATCGCGGTTCCGTTCAGGATTCCTCCGAAAATGGCGATCAGAAGCGTATCATAGGTCAGCGCATAGGACGGCAGCAGGTCCGTAAGAACCGAGCTGACGACAATCATCACCAGCGAATACAGGGTGAATTTCCTGCCAATATAGCGGAAACCGATATAGACCGGGATTCCGTTCAGCACGACGTTGATCAGCGTGTACGGAATCTCCACGTGAAGAAACTGCTCTCCCATCCGCTGGAACAGGATGGTCAGACCGGTTGCTCCGCCCGGATACAGGCCGCCGGTCCGGACAAAGGTCTTGATGTTGACTGCCATGAGACAGGCCGCCAGGAGGACGACCACAAGGCGCCGGATCTCCTTCCGTGCCTTCTTTCCTTCTGCTTTTTCTGTATTCATCGTCTTGTTTCCGCTGCAAGCGCTCCTTTGTTTTGCCTCAGAGGCAGCCGGTGCGTCAGCACCAATGCTGCTGTTTGAAAGTGACATATCGATGTCACTTTCAAACTTGTATTCTCTCCGCGTTTTTCTATTGTACCATGAGATGCCACTTTTTCCCGGCGAATCTCTTCCCCGTGTCTTTCTTCTCTCATGGACGGTCTCTCCGGGCGGCAGCCGGTTCCGTTCCGAACGGTCCCGGCATGCTGCCGGGTAAGGGCCGGATCGTCACATTTTCCTGTGAATTTTCCTACAAAACCGGTATCATGGCTTCAAAGAAAGCTGTTATAGTAGTGCTGTAATGATTCCGTGCATTCCGAAGATAACGGATGCTGCTGACTTTCCGGAGGTAATCAGATGAGCTTAGTTCCGATGAATCTTGAAGAAGCGCTGCAGGGCCTCAAGCGCCTTGCAGCCGGGGACCGCGCTGTCCGTGACGCTCTGCTCTCCACAAGGAAGGCAGACAAACCCGCCGCGGAGTTCTGCCGCCTGAGTGCGCAGTACGGATATCCCGTCTATGAAATGGATCTTGTGATGGCCGGCGAGGAATACTACGCCGCCATGCGCCGCAGCACCAACGGCGGCGGAGAGAATTCGCCCCTTCTTGCCGGAGAGGACGACTACTACGAGCTGTTCCTCTCCGAGCTGGAGGCCATGGACTGAGCCGCCCGTTCCTTCCTGTTTGTACCGTGCATTACCATTCTGCGGGGCGGCCGATTCCTTCCATTGTGCTGCCATTTTGCCTGCAGACGGGATCTGCCTGCCTTCGGTGCTTCATCCGGCCTCTCTGCTATTTTGCGGAGTAGTCTCTTTTCCCGAAGATTCCTGTGCCGACGCGGATCATCGTGGAGCCTTCTTCCACGGCAACCACGTAATCGCCGGTCATGCCCATGGACAGCGTGTCAGCCTGTACGCCCTCCAGTCCGGAACGTCCGAGCTCCTCGAAGAGCTCATGAAGCTCCCGGAAATACACGCGGTTCGTCTCGGCATCTTCCGTATAGGGAGCCGATGTCATCAGGCCGCGCACACGGATGTGCGGCAGCAGGCCGATTTCCCTCGCCGCGGCAGGAACTTCCTCCACGGAAAATCCCCACTTGCTCTCTTCCCTTGCGACATTGACCTCCAGGAGAACGTCCATCACGATTCCGTGCTTGCCCGCTTCCTTCTCAATCTGCTGCGCAAGCTCCATCGTATCCACCGAGTGGATCATCCGGACCTTGTCCACAATGTATTTCACCTTGTTGCGCTGCAGGTGTCCGATCATATGCCACTCACAGGAATCTCCCAGCTCTTCGTACTTCTCCCGGATTTCCTGGACATAATTCTCGCCGAACAGGTGCTGCCCCGCCGCCATCGCCGCCTGAATGTCCTGCACGGATTTCAGCTTGCTGACCGCGCACACCGTCACCTCCGACGGGTCCCGGTGCGCTCTCCTGCAGGCGGCCTCCACGTTCTCATGTACTTTTTGCAGATTCCCGGCGATCTCCTCCGGTGTCAGTTCATATTGATCCATTTTTGCCTTTCTGTGCCGCGTTTTTTTGCGGCGCCCGAGGAGAAATGCCCGAATGGGCTTTCTCCGATGGGATCATCGAAATT
>DAIMKA010000290.1:0-2470 GCA_036721955.1 Lachnospiraceae bacterium
CCCGCTATACTTTTGTGGCATTTTAGGTTATTTTAATAAAATCTTGGCAGAATCTTGGCGAAATCTTTGCAGGATCTTCCCCTGTCTCTGTCCGGGATTTGTCCTTAAGTTTTTCGTCAAATGTCCTGTCCGCGGCGTAACAGGACGTTCTTTTATGATATACTCTGATTCAAGTGAAGGCGCCGAGGCGTTTTCTTAAACAGACGCGTCCGTCCGATGAGGAGGGCCGCTGCATCCGGGAATCCGCCCTTGCGGAATTCTCTTTGTATGCCGCAGAAGAGCTGCGGCAGGAAAGGAGTTTCAATGGATTATGCAAATTCTTTCGCAGCAGAAGGCAGCAGCACCGTTTCCACCGTCATTTGCGTGGTTTTCTGGCTGCTGACGGTCATCGCCAACTGGAAGATTTTTGAAAAGGCGGATCAGGCCGGATGGAAATCCATCATTCCGATTTACAGCGATTATATCCGCTTCAAGATTACCTTCCGTTCCGGATGGTTCTTCCTGCTGACGCTCATTCCTGTTGTGAACATTGTGATCTACATCATGCTGCAGAACAAACTCGCCAAGGCCTTCGGCCATGGCATCGGCTTTACGCTCGGTCTGATATTCCTGCCGAACATTTTCACGCTGATCCTCGGATTCAACAGTGATACCTATCACTTCCCGGAATAAGGATGTTCCGGAAAGCACCGGATCACTTCTGCTGATTACGGAGACTTGTTCCCGATCACAAGAGATTTCTCCTGAATGCCAAAATCCCCGGAATGCAGGAATGTCTGCATCCCGGGGATTTTGCTCTGTTCCATTGAAATACTCTCACCCGTCAGCTCCGCAGCCGCCGACTCCGACCCGTACGCTTTCAAGGGCAGAGATGCCTTCACACATGGCGGAACCGCCATCGCCGTTTCCGATTCGATTCTCCGGAACCTGCTACAATCGAGGTGCACCGCCCTCATTTCCGAATTCATAGCGATAATAATCCATCACAAGAGACACCTTTTTGTTGTCCTCGAAGCTGCTCTTCAGCTGGTTGACGGGATAGGTGACCGGCTTGTCCTCCAGTACTTCGACCACGCCGAGTGCCGCCTGATAAGCCATGCGCTCCAGCGCTTCCACAGTGAAGGCTGCCGTGTGCGGCGTCACGATGACATTGTCCATATGAAGGAGCGGGTTGTCCGGCTTCGGAAGATTTCCCTCGAAGACATCCAGGGCGGCTCCCTTGATCTTCTTTTCCCGAAGAATCCGGATCAGCGCCTCTTCGTCCACGACCTCGCCCCTGCCGGTATTCACCAGATACGCCGACGGCTTCATGAAGGAGAGCTCCCTTTCCCCGATCATGTGGCGTGTCGCCGCTGTCCCCGGGAGGTGGAGCGACAGGAAATCCGCCTGCCGGATCACCTTTTCCATATCCGGCTCCAGCGTGCAGTAGTCCAGCTTCTCCGGTGATTCAATATGCCGGTTGTAGCCGATGACATTCATGTTAAGACCATATGCCGCCATTTTCGCAACCTGCGTTCCGATATTTCCCATGCCGATGATGCCGAGCGTCTTTCCGGAGACATTCTCCCCAAGGCGCTTGCGCACCTCCATGTTTCCTTCCTTGAATTCGTTGTTGTAATCAATGGAGCCCTTCGCCAGCATCAGAATCAGTCCGATCGTATATTCCGCCACGGCCCGTTTGTTGGAGCTCGCCGCATTCGTCACCTGAATTCCGCGCTTTGTTGCCGCGTCCACATCAATGCAGTCCACACCGACGCCGTGCATGGAAATTACCTTCAGCTTCGGACACTGATCCATGATCTCGCCGGTCAGATGCGCGTTCCGCGTCAGGATGCCGTCGCAGTCCCTTCCTTCCCGCACCAGTGTCTCCGGATCAATTCCGGTTCCGTGTACCACTTCAAAGCCATGCTCCTTCAATAAGTCAATTCCCTTTTCATTGATGGGTTCCGTCACAAGCACTTTCATAAAAATACCTCTTCTGTCTCTTCCATCCGGACAGCACGTAAATAAATTTTCCTATTGCAGATCCTGCAGTCTGCACGGACAGCCCGGCTGTCAGCTCCGCCTTCCGGCATAGCCTCTGTAATTCAGCGATGCCTCAATGAACTCGATCAGCTGATTCAGACCGAAAACAGGAACACCGCTCTCCTTTGCGATCACATCCCCGAACGGTGCAAAGTTCGGGCATTCCAGGACAATGGCACCGGTCTGCGGATATTTCTCCATGTGCTCCCCGGTCATCCGGCGAATGCTCTCCCGGATCTTGTCCGGATCCCCGCTTTCATGGTTGTAGATAATCAGTTCATTGAATTCCGACTGCTCCGGAAGATCGCTCACGCAGATGTTGTAATCCCGTGAGGACCAGCCGGACTTCTCGAACAGTGAGTCATTCATGAACTGCGCTCTTTCCGAGAAAATTCCAATCTGCTTCTGCCTCCCGATCATGGACGCGATCATGGGCACCAGGGTC
>DAIMKA010000291.1:0-2458 GCA_036721955.1 Lachnospiraceae bacterium
GCACCGGCTGCCGCATTCGGCAAAACCGCCTTCGCGGATTTTGCCTCAGCGAGGTATAAAACCGCAGAATTTACATATCGAATTGCATAAAAACTCTTGCGTACAGGCAAGCGGTGACTTACAATTTGTTGTGTTAACCAACTAAGTCAACGACTATATCATGGGAATCCGCCCGATTATATTCCCCGATAACGTCCGGGATGACGTGTGATTTTCAGAGGGGATATTTTGTCCGGATTCGAAAACGATTAGACGGGCCTGTATGCGAGGGTGAGAACGATGTGCTGCTATGTTACTTCAAATGAAGGACAGGGACAGGAACGCGTATCCAGCATTCTGCTTGAAGATCAGTATTTTGATTCCGAGGTGAATTTCTGCCGCGTTTATGCGGAGGATGTTTTACAATATCTGGAACGGATTCTTCTTCGGGCAGGAATCTCTTATTTTGTGAAGGAAGAGAATTCATCGCTTCTGGCAAGACTCCTGTGCATGCACCGGAGCGGCTTCGTGGTCCGGATCAACTGCCGGGACATGGAGAAGGCGATGTATCTGACCGAGGATCTTCGCGGCATTGAGATCATCGGACGGCTCCCGGAAGAGGAATGGACGCCGAGCAGAGCGAGACTTTGGCGTGAAGAGGAGAGAAAACAGGCAGAACGATTCGTCCGCCGCGGCCATCGGGCCGATGAGTGGGACGAAGAAGAGGATTATGATTATTATGAAAGAACGCAGAGAGGACGGCAGGGAGCCTGAGAGGAAGAAAACGGATCGGGCCGACGGAAAGGGAAAGAGCAGAGCTGCCGCATTCGGGAAAACCGCCTTCGCGGATTCTGCCGCAGCGGGGTACAAAAACAAAACCGGGGCATCGGCAAAGAATACAGAGAAGAGCAGGGTGAGGAAGCAGGCGGATCAGAAGCCTGCTTCCCTTGCTCATGAGAAAAAAAACAAAAAGTCGGCCTGTCCGTATTCGGCAAAATGCGGCGGCTGCACCATGATTGATGTTCCGATGGAGGAGCAGCTGGCGGGGAAAAAGGCCCGGGTAAAAGAATGCGTCGGGGCGTTCGGCCCCGTGGAGCCTGTGGTGCGCACGAAGAATCCCTACCGTTACCGCAACAAGGTGACGAGCATTTTCGGACTCGACCGGAAGAGACATCCTGTCTGCGGCGTGGACGAGATCGTGCAGGATATTTACGGTCTTCTTGCGTCCTTCAAGCTGCGCGTCTATGATCCGGAGACGGGCTTTGGAACGGTGAAGGCGGTGCAGATCCGGACGGCTCATGTGACGGGAGAGATTCTGGTGACCATCGTGACGGCGGGGCCGGTGTTCCCGTCGCGGAACAATTTCGCAAAGGCCCTGATGAAGCTCCATCCGGAAATCACGTCCATCGTGCAGAACATCAAGGACAATGACAGCTCCATGATTCTCGGGACCCGTGAAAAGGTTCTGTATGGAAAGGGCTTCATCGTGGACGAGCTGTGCGGTAAGAAATTCCGCATTTCTTCCCGTTCTTTTTATCAGGTGAACTCGCTGCAGACGGAGAAGCTCTACAACATCGCCATTGACGCGGCGGGACTCACCGGCAGGGAGCGGGTGCTGGATGCGTACTGCGGAATCGGGACGATCGGCATCTGTGCGGCGGACCGGGCGAAGGAGGTCCTGTCCGTGGAGCTCAACGCGGACGCGGCGCAGGATGCGGATGCCAACGTGCGGCTGAACGGTCTGTCCAACGTCACCGTATACGCGGAGGACGCGGGACGGTTCATGCAGGAGATGGCCGCGCAGAAGGAATCGGCGGATGTCCTTCTGATGGATCCGCCGAGAAGCGGCTCGACCGAAGAGTTCCTGGAGGCGGCCCTTGTCATGCGCCCCTCGAAAATCGTCTACATTTCCTGCAATCCGGAGACGCTGGGACGCGACCTGAAGGTTCTGACGGAGGGCGGCTACCGGATGAAGAAGGCGGTGCCTGTTGATATGTTCCCGTTTGTGGAGGATGTCGAGACGGTGTGCCTCCTGTGCCGGCAGGACAATCCTCCGGATGCGGCGAGACGATGATAAAAGGAAAGGACCACCCGCTATGCTTTCAACCGGCTTTGAACTGGAGAGTACCGAGGAGATTCAGAACCGATGGATGAATCTCCAGTACCGGATTCATATCCTGCTTTTCACGATTACCCTGATCCTGGAAATCCTGATGTATTTTCTGATGGACGCGAAGGACAACATTGACGCCAGCAGATCGCGGTATTTCCTGAAATACTGCCTGATTCCGTCCGGATGCAACCTGGTCTTTGTACTGGGAAGCCGCGGGGCTTTGAAGAGCAGGAAAATAGCCCGGGACCTTCGGCCTCTTTTGATGTCGGCATTTTTGCTTCTCAGCTGCACGATGCTGTATATCGTGCATTCGACCTTCGGGGCGCTGACGATTGTGTTCTCGCTTCCGGTTCTGATTTCCGTGGT
>DAIMKA010000292.1:0-269 GCA_036721955.1 Lachnospiraceae bacterium
GCCCGCTGACTGTCCTCTGGCGGGCAGAGATTTCATCGAAAAGGCGGATCTCCCCGGGGTCCCGCTGATCTTTCACCGAAGGGCCGGTCTCCAGCAGCTGATTTCTCATTGGGCAGATACAGAGATCGGGAATTTCAACATTGCCGCCACCTACAACGTGATCAATGGTTCCCCGGCAAAATTCATTCAAAGCGGATTGGGCTATTATCTGACAACAGAGGATCTGCTTCCGCCTGTTCTGGAGCATGATGTTTGTTTTCGTCCGCTGC
>DAIMKA010000292.1:279-2448 GCA_036721955.1 Lachnospiraceae bacterium
ATTCATTATGCACTCATTTGGAAAAGGACTGCCTTTTTGTCAAAGGCCGCCGAAATGTTCCTGAATGAGTTAAAAAAGGGAGTGTAATCTGCGCCTTCTCCCTTCTCAGGATAGATCCGCCGGATCTTCGTGTTCCTGTCTTCCCTCATTTTTCCGCCTTCGGAATCTTTTTCAGCTCCCGCCGGATGGTCCGAAACTCCTCCGGCACCTCCGAAAGCGGCATATTCTGCGGAACTGCCGTGGTTCCTGCCTTTTGTGCCGTCTCATAGTACCAGCATTTGTAATCCACAATCTCCATGGTGCGTTGCAGTTCCTCCATCTGCTGTTTCAGGACCTCCTGCTGATGCCGGAACATGGCAAGGCGCAGGCCGATGGTATCATCGCCTTCCAGTGCCATTTCGATATACTGCCGGATATCCTTAATCGACATTCCGGCCTTTTTCATGCATCCGATGATCTGCAGCCACTCGATATCGGATTCCTGAAACATGCGGATTCCGCCCGAGGAGCGCTCCACAAAGGGCAGCAGGCCCTCCTTGTCATAATAACGCAGCGTCGAAGCCGTGACGCCCAGAAGCTTCGCCATTTCTCCTACTGTGTAAAGCATCGATTCCCCTCCCTGAAAAATTTCAAAAGTTAAATTCCGGAAGCTCCATTCACTCGGAAAACTCATCCGGTTTTCCGTTGAAAATGAACTTTTATATTTTGTGAAAAACTCCGAATGCCTCTTGACTTAAAGTGTGCTTTAAGTTGCAGAGTATACGTGAAGTTCAAATTCATCGTAGCGCCGGACCAATCGCCTGTCAATCGGACCATTCGGGAGACTCACGGAGGTTGTTCCTATCGTGCACACCATGCGAGCCATAGAAAGGCCAAAACGACTGGCCTCATTGCAAAACGAACAAGTGCACCATGAGCAGGCCATAGAAAGACTGAAACGACTGGCCTCATTGCAAAACAAACAGGTGCACACCGTGCAGACATGGAAAGACTGCCCGGTCCGAGAACCGGCCGGAACGACCGCTGCGCAGAATTACAAAGGAGAAAAAGCCATGATTTTAAAGGAAACCTACACACTGGCAAACGGCACCCCGATTCCCAGACTGGGACTGGGCACCTGGTTTATTGACGATGATAAGGCGGCAGAAGCCGTTCGCGCTGCGGTCAGGCTCGGCTATCGCCTGATCGACACGGCGCAGGCCTACGGGAATGAGCGCGGTGTCGGCGAGGGCGTCCGCACCTGCGGCGTTCCCCGCGCAGAGCTGTTCGTTGCCAGCAAGGTTGCAGCAGAACTGAAAACCCGCGAAGCCGCGACGAAATCCATCGACGAAACGCTGGAAAAAATGGGACTGGACTACCTCGATCAGATGATCATTCACTCTCCCCAGCCATGGAACGAGTTCCGCGTGGAGAAGCGGTATTTTGAAGAAAACCGGGAGGTCTGGCGTGCGCTTGAGGATGCGCAGGCAGCCGGCAAGGTGAAGGTCATCGGCGTTTCCAACTTCCTGAGGGATGATCTGGAAAACCTGCTCGCCTCCTGCCGTGTAAAGCCCATGGTCAATCAGATTCTGCTGCACATCAGCAATACTGATCTGGAACTCGTGGAGTTCTGCCGGGCACAGGGCATTCAGGTGGAGGCCTATTCTCCCATCGCCCACGGCGAGGCGCTGAAAAATCCGGCGATCGCGCAGATGGCCGCAAAGTACGGCGTATCTGCCGCCCGGCTCTGCATCCGCTACGTTCTTCAGCTCGGAGCCGTTGCACTTCCCAAGACGGCCAACCCGGACCACATGGCAGACAACGCAGACGTTGACTTTACCATCTCCGGAGAAGACATGGAGACACTCAAACATATGCAGCACATCGCCGACTACGGCGAGTTCAGCGGGTTCCCAGTGTTCAGCGGAAAACCGCTGGCATAACCGCAGTCCCCTGCACCGGTCAGGATCATGCGCCGCAGGGCGCCCCCTGTGAAAAAATCCCTTCCGGCTGCTCTGTCAGAAAGCGCCGGAGGGGATTTTTGTCGGAAAATATTGCCGGGAAATGTGCAGCACCGCCGGGAAATCCGGGAAATGCACAATTCTGCCGGAAATGGGGGGGTACCGGTTTCTCCGGTACCCCGCCGCATCCAGGTATTCAGGATGCTCCTTCAAATATGGATCCCGGTCG
>DAIMKA010000293.1:0-2436 GCA_036721955.1 Lachnospiraceae bacterium
GCCGCTCCTGCTGATGTTAGAAGAAAGCTGCCCCTGCAGGCAGATTCACAACGGAAATCAGCATCCCTTTCTTCCGCCTCCGGAGCAGAGAACGATCAGCTTCTCCACGGCCAGCTCCGGCGTGATTTTTCCGTTTTTGTAATCGAAGTCCGCCTGCATGCAGGCTTCCACATACCGCTCCAGGACACCCACGGGATACCCCCGCAGGAGCGGCTTTAACTTGTTCGAGAGCACCCACGGATTGATTTTCAGCTCCGCGGCGGCCTCCTTTTCTCCCATTTTGCCCAGAAGCTCCTGCACCTGCAGAAGCTGCCTGTACTGGCGCAGCATCAGCGACAGAATCACCTGCGGAGGCGTCTGCAGCTTCAAAAGGTCCATGTAAATCGAAAGGGCCAGATCGCGCTTTCCCTCTGCGATGGCGCTGATCATGTCAAAAATCCGGTCCTTCAGCACCGGCGTGCACACTGCCCGGATATCCTCCGGCCGAACCTCTTCCTGCCCGAGGCAGTAGGAAGAGAGCTTTTCTTCCTCCGAGCGGATCGCCAGCATATCCGTGCCCGCATATTCCAGAAACAGATTCAGCGTGCTGTTCGCGATTTTCAGCCCGTCCCGCGCAAAAAGTCCTGCCGTCCACTCCCGGAGCTGTCGTTCATCCGGCGTGTCGCACCGCATGACATAACCGTTTTTGGCGATCGCCTTATACAGCTTATACGTGGCATTGGGAGCAATTTCTTCGAAAATCAGATGCGTGGTCGGCGGCATTTCCGCAAGGAATCCGCAGAGCTTCTCCGGCTCCTCTCCTGCTTTTTTCAGAAAATCCGTATCCTCCAGCGTAATCACGCGCCGCTCGGCAAAAAACGGCAGTGTCTGCGCTATTTCGATGACCTGCGACGCCCGGATGTCCGGCCCTTTCAGGAGCGTGCTGTTCATGGCATCTCCCTCTCCCAGGATGGCGGCCTGCAGTCTTTTGACATTCTGAGTCCTTAAAAAATCCTGCTCCCCGCAGATCAGATAGACCGGTTTGAAGTCCTGCTCCCGGATCTGCCTTGCAAGCTCCGCCTCGTAATCTCTGTATGGAGTCTGTCCTTTTTTCGGCATAAAGCGCCGCACCTCCCGCCAGCCGGTGACCGGATTTCTCACGCATCACAGTAATGAATCAAGTATACCACACCTGCGCCACCGGATCCTTTTACATCGATTCCTTCACCAGAAGACGCTTCAGCTTTTCCCCCGGCTTTTTCCTTCTCCAGATCCCGGCAAGCCCCATCACGACGAATCCGTTGAGAAAAGCGAGTATCAGGTAAACCGCCATTCTGACCGTTCCCGCATCGTCCGCTGCCGGATACAGCGACAGGCTGTACTTCCCGAGGAATCCGGAGAGCCGGTGCAGGAACGCACTCTTTCCCAGAAGCGTCTCCATGCCAAAGCCCGAGAACGAGAACAGAACCAGAACCATCAGAAGGAACATATAGAAATAGTCATATCTCGTCGGCTTCTGCACCGCCATATACCGGATGACCAGAACAAGGCACAGGATCTGAATCACCGCGACGAGGGCATTTCCAGTCCTTGTCAGTCCGTTCCCTGCCTCCCGCTGCATTTTCCACACCGCCATGCGTATGACGACGCCGGTGCAAAGGCCCGCGACGCCCCGGATCAGTCCTTTGTAGGCAAATCCCAGCCAGACCGCCGGATCCCGCGGATGCCCCTCCGCACGGCAGAGATACCCGTACAGGAGCAGCGCGAGAAGCGGGCAGACAAGGTGCGTCATGAGATCCTTCTTTTTCCGAAGGAGCGGATACAGCACCGCCATGCCGAGGAGCATCGCCGACAGGTACCACATGGCCCCGTCAATGCCGTGGGTGAACAGACCGCTCATTTTCACCAGCGTCAGCTCCCAGAAGTCGTCCTCGAAGGCCTTCAGGAGCTGATGGAAGCTCAGCCTCCGCACGGCCCCGATGAAGAAGAAGCCGATCCACCACGCCGTCAGGAATTCGGGAAGAAAGCCTTGAATTTTATGCATCAGAAAGTGAAAGGTTTCGGTGCCGATCCCGTCCTGCCCCACACTCACCATGCAGTTCTTTTCCACCTTCTCCGCGCTGACGAGCAGCAGATACCCCGAGACGAAAAAGAAAAACTCGACGGCCAGTGAGCCGCCGAGAAAATAGCAGTTGTCGTCCCCCAGGACATACCGGGAATGGTGCAGGACCACAATCACCGAGAACAGGAACCTTTGAAAATCAATGGTTACATTTCTGGAAGTCTTGCGCATATTTTTCCTCGACCATCAACGAATCCAGTCCAGCACCTGATCCGCAATCCGCACGGACGCATTTCCGTCATCCATGCAGCCCTTGTCGGAGAGGAACTCCGTCACGCGCTTCTGGAACTTCTCCTCGTCAAAGGCGAGGATCGACTCTTCCAGCTCATCCGAGT
>DAIMKA010000294.1:0-2421 GCA_036721955.1 Lachnospiraceae bacterium
GCCGGACATGGGAGCCGCGGCGAGAAAAAGCGCCGTGCCGAGCGCCGCAGCCGCGGCCAGAAACCTGCGGCAGACAGAATGACCGGTTTCGGGAAGAAAAGAAAGATGCATCGAAAACCTCCTGACAAATTCTCCTGCGGATTCCGGAAGAAATCCGGGAAAATCATTGCAAATCAATACAGTATGGTTGGAAAATAGATGTGTGGAACAATTATCATGATTTTAGCATTCACAGGAAAACTGTGCCATAGGAGGGGAAATGGTTTTTACAGCGGAAAACGGAGTTCTGACAGCTAAAAATCTGGGAGAAATTCTTCGAATTGAAGCGTGGGGGAAGGATTCTCTGCGGGTGCGGGCAACCCGCCATGCCGCCCTGAATGAAGAAAACTGGGCGCTGACGGAGAAGCCGGAAGAGACACAGGCCAGTGTGGAAATTTCCGAGGAGGATCACTGGGTCGGTGACGGCACCATCGACAAAAAGAAGATCGCGAAGATTACAAACGGCCGGATTTCGGCAACGGTGAACTTTGCCGGAGTGATTACCTTCTATAAAGATGGAAGACAGCTCCTTCGGGAATACTTCAGCTTCTATGACGGATCGCTCTGGAGGGAGAGCCGGTGCCTGAAAATCCGCAGCCGCGAATGGAAAGGAATTCCTGGAGGAGATTTTGCTCTGAATGTTCGCTTCGAGAGCATTGACGGAGAGAAAATTTACGGCATGGGCCAGTATCAGCAGCCGTATCTGGATCTGAAGGGCTGTGTTCTGGATCTGGAACAGCGCAATTCTCAGGTAACGGTTCCGTTTGAGGTTTCCTCGAAAGGCTATGGATTCCTCTGGAATAATCCGGCGATCGGTCGTGTTTCCTTCGGCAAGAATTATACCGAATGGCAGGCAAAGGCAACGAAGCAGATGGATTACTGGATTACCGCAGCCGACACGCCGAAGGCGATTGTGGAGAACTACACCGCGGTGACCGGCCGCGCACCGATGTTCCCGGAAGACCGGATGGGACTTTGGCAGTGCAAGCTCCGTTACCGCACGCAGGATGAGGTCCTTTCGGTGGCAAGGCAGTATCAGAAGGAAGGCATCAAGATCGATGTCATCGTGATCGACTTCTTCCACTGGACGCTGCAGGGCGACTGGAAATTCGACAAGACCTACTGGCCGGATCCGAAGGCGATGGTGGATGAGCTGCATTCCATGGGTATCAAGGTCATTGTCTCAATCTGGCCGTCCGTGGACCGCAAGAGCGAGAACTTCGGCGAGATGATGGACCGCGGCCTTCTGATCATGACGGAGCGCGGTGCACAGCAGACCTATGATTACCAGGGTGACTGCGTGGAGATCGATGTCTTCAATCCGGAAACCAGAAAATATGTCTGGGAGAAGTGCAGGAAAAATTACTATGACTTCGGCATCGATGCGTTCTGGCTGGACAATTCCGAGCCGGATTACTGCGCTTACGATTTCGATAATTACCGCTATATCAACGGATCGGCACTGGAGAGCAGCTGCCAGTATCCGCAGTGGTACAGCCGCATTTTCTATGATCCGATGACGGCGATGGGCAATGACAAGGTGGTAAACCTGCTGCGCAGCGGCTGGGCAGGAAGCCAGAAGTATGGAAATGTGATCTGGTCCGGCGATGTGCCGAGCACGTTCGAAGCTTTCCGGGATCAGGTGCAGGCAGGATTGAATATGGGGCTTGCCGGAATTCCGTGGTGGACCACGGACATCGGCGGATTCATGACGGATGATGTGGGCGATCCGGATTTCCAGGAGCTTCTGATCCGCTGGTATGAGTTTGCGGTCTATACCGCCGTGCTCCGGATGCATGGTGACCGCGGACCGTATAATATTCCGCCGCTGGACAATCGTGACTGGGGCGGCGGATATCTGCACACCGGCCAGGACAATGAATTGTGGAGCTATGGTGAAGAGAATTACCGGATCATGAAGAAATATTACGACATCCGTGTGGCGCTCAAGCCGTATATCCGAGGACTCTACGAAGAGGCACATACGAACGGATCGCCTCTGATCCGGACGATGTTCTATGAATTTCCGGAGGATGCGAAGTGCTGGGAGCTGAGTGATCAGTATATGTTCGGACCGGAATATCTGGTAGCGCCGATTCTGCATCTTCACGAGTTCGAGCGGGATGTCTATCTCCCGGAGGGAACCTGGACGGATGTCCGTGATAGCAGGGTCTACGAAGGCGGTCAGACGGTTCATGTGAAGGCACCGCTGGATTCCATGCCGGTCTTTCACAGAGGATAAAAAAACAAGGCTGGTCCTGTGGCAGGGCCTGTGGAAAAGTAAATGCAAATAAAGAGGGCTGCGGCTCCGGAAATTCCGGGCCGCGGCCCTTTTGCGTCAAAATCGCGGTTTATCGAACCCTTGTCGCCGTCCCGCAAAGG
>DAIMKA010000295.1:0-2399 GCA_036721955.1 Lachnospiraceae bacterium
AGCACAACTCCTTACTGAACTCAGGAAACCTGAGCAGAAATATACAAATTATTTAAGAAATTAACACAAAAATTGTGCGCATTTTACCGGGACTACTTTTCTTTGCCATGGGGGTTTGGTACAATGAATTCAGTGTTTCCTAACAAGCAGCAGGGAGGTAATTCATATGAGCAAGAACGAAATGCTGGCGATGATTCTGGCCGGCGGACGCGGAAGCCGTCTGAAAGACCTGACGAAGAAGGTCGCGAAGCCGGCGGTTTCTTTTGGCGGCAAGTACAGAATTGTGGATTTCCCGCTTTCCAACTGTGCCAACAGCGGCATTGATGTCGTCGGCGTTCTGACGCAGTACGAGTCGGTTTTACTGAATTCCTATGTGGCAGGCGGCAAGAACTGGGGCCTGGATACTCGTGACGGCGGCGTGTTCGTTCTGCCTCCCCGGGAGAAGGCGGATGCCAATCTGAATGTTTACCGCGGAACCGCGGATGCCATTTCACAGAATATTGATTTCATCGATCAGTACGATCCCGATTATATCCTGATTCTCTCCGGCGACCACATCTATAAGATGGATTACGACAAGATGCTCTCGTTCCATAAACAGAACAAGGCGGATGCCACCATTGCCGTCATCGGTGTCCCGAAGAAGGAAGCGAGCCGCTTCGGCATTATGAATACCGACGGCAGCGGACACATCACGGAGTTCGAGGAGAAGCCGGAACATCCGAAGTCCAATCTCGCGTCCATGGGCATTTATATTTTCAGCTGGAAAATCATCCGCAAGCTTCTGACTGCGGACAAGGATGATCCGAATTCCAGCCATGATTTCGGGAAGGACATCATTCCGCGCCTTCTGAAGGACGGAAAGACCCTGATGGCCTATGAATTCAAGGGCTACTGGAAGGATGTCGGCACCATTGATTCGCTGTGGGAGGCCAACATGGACCTTCTGGACGAGAAGAGCGAGCTGAATCTGGATGATGATTCCTGGAAGATTTACACCGAGGATGCACCGGAGCTGCCGCAGTACATCGGACCGGAGGCGCACGTGGATGTCGCGTACATCACGCAGGGCGGACATATTGAGGGAGATCTGAAGCACTCTGTGATTTTCACGAACGTGGATGTGGAGAAGGGTGCGAAGGTCATCGATTCCGTGCTGATGCCTGGCGCGGTTGTGGAGGAGGGAGCCGTGGTAACGCGGGCTCTCGTCGCCAATAACGTGCACATCGGGAAGGGCGCTGTAGTCGGAAGTGCGGACAGTGAGAACATTCTCCTCGTCGCGAAGAATGTAAAGGGGGTTGAGTAAGATGATCAATGCATTCGGAATCGTCACGGCCTCCAATGGCCGCTATCATGTACAGGGAATGGAGGATTACCGCCCGATCGGTGCCTTTTCCTTCCTCGGGAGATACCGCGTGGTGGATTTCCCGGTATCCAATCTGTCGAACAGCGGCATCGACCGCATTCAGGTCTATGTCAGCCAGAATCCGCGCTCTCTTGCGGAGCATTTGAGCTACGGCCAGCACTACAACATCAATGCCAAAAGAGGCAAGCTCCAGCTCCTGTTCAATCAGGACAGCCGCGTCAATGACATTTACAACACGGACGTTGCCGCGTTTATGGACAACCTCGAGGTGATCGAGAGAATGCAGCAGCCGTATGTGGTCATTACACCCGGCAATATGATTTTCAAACAGGATTTCCAGCAGCTCCTGCAGCAGCATGTGGAGAGCGGCGCGGATGTCACGCTCCTGTATCACAAGACCGACAAGGCGGATGACTGGTACCGCAACTGCGCCGTTCTGGAGCTGAACCGTCAGAAAGGTGTGAAGTCGATCCACATGAACGACGGCTCGGCGGCGAACCGCAATATTTTCATGGACACCTATGTGATGAGCAAGAAGATGCTCATTCATCTGATCCATGAGGCGAAGAAGCGCTCCTCGATTTTCAACCTGTCGGACATTCTGAATCTGGAGAGTGACAGCCTGGACATCCGCGGTGCGCAGCACAAGGGCTCTTATATGGCAGCTATTTATGATCTTCTGAGCTACTACCGTGCGAATATAGAGCTTCTGAATTACGATGCGGCGCAGCAGCTGTTCTCGTCGGACTGGCCGATCTATACACAGACCACGGACTCCAGCCCGGTTCACTATTATGAGGGCGCCAGCGTGGTCAATTCGATGGTTGCGAACGGGACCTCCGTTTACGGCACGGTGGAGAATTCGGTCGTTGGCCGCGGCGTGGAGATCAAGAAGGGGGCTGTCGTGAGGAACTGCCTGATCCTCGGTCATTCCGTGATCGGAGAGAACGTCCATCTGGAGAACCAGATCGTGGACAAGTGGGCGAAGATCATCAATGTACGGGATCTGACCGCAGATCCGAACTGCCCGGGC
>DAIMKA010000296.1:0-2395 GCA_036721955.1 Lachnospiraceae bacterium
GGTCCCTTGCGATGCCTCTTGCCTTGACGGAATATCCGACCACCAGGGTCGGAATAATCGTGGAGTAGGCCGCAATGGTCGAGTGCGTCCGCGCCCCGATGAAAAATCTGCAGTTGGCAATGACGCCCTTGAGCTTCTCTGCGGACATGTCCTCGATCAGGCTGACTCTCCCGGTGTCCCGAAACATCTCAAAGAGCTTCCGGAGCGGGATAAAATCATTGCTGCGCTCCCACACGACATGCGGGATCAGCGCCACCTTCATGTTCGTGGCGCGCAGAATCTCGCGGATCAGCTCCGCATAGCTTTTGAGTGGCGCGGACGGATCCTTCGCATACTGCTCCGCCATCGGGCTTAAATTGATGCCGACCGTATTCCCGGATTCAAAGCCCTCCGGAAGAGCGCTCTCATCCACAGGAAGGGAAAAGGCAGGATCCGGGCAGTATGCCACCCTGGCCGCTCCCTCTTCGCCATACGCTTCCTGCAGCGCCTTCCGGATGGCATCATACGAAAGGCTCTCTCTTGCAATGATCTTCCGGTAGCGGCCGAGATCCTCCGTCAATGGGCCTTTTTCTTTCAGAAGGTCCGGCTCAATGGAGCAGCCGAGAAGGACCGTCGCCGTCCCCTGCCGGTTGAACATGGCATTCGCCACCATCAGGTCCTTCGTCATGACGGGATAGCAGTAGTTGTCCCCGCCGATGGAAACGGCAAGCTTCGGCGCATTTTTTCCGGTAAGCGCGCGGTAGCGGTAGCGGAGGAACGACTCCTCATCACCGGTTACCTTCCGGAGCGCATAGTAAAACGTATGTGCCAGAACATGGTCCGCAATGTGCTGCTCCTCAACGATTCTCGTGCGCTGCTTCACTTCGGCGGGAAGATACTTCTCATCCTCCTTCGCCGAATTCGTCATCAGCGTGAATTCATCCACCGGCATCATGCGCACCAGCGAATCCACGATGGCTTCACACCCGTGATTTCCGCTTCCCGCGTGCATATAAAGTGCTATTTCACTCATACAATCTCCTGTAAATTCCCGGCAGCCGCTCCAAAAGAGCCGCCTTGATCCGATAATCCCACGAAAGCCCCGCAGACGCTCCCGGTATCTTCCGGTGAAGAGCGAGCTTCTTTCGGCAGAGCTGAAATTCGTTTTCGTATTTCTCCCGCTCTCCCGCAGGAAGCTTTGCAATCTTGGAGGCCGTCAGAACGTCCGAAACCATCTGAAGCGTCCCCAGCCTTGCCGCCGCCTCCGGATCCCTCAGGACCTCCGGAAGGTTCTTCTCCAGAAGCTTCCCGGCCTCCTCCCAGCACCGGATCTGATCCATGTACGAGGGAGTAAACGGCCGCTCCATCGCCCCCTTCGGATTCACGGTGTAGCGGTAGAGCTTCTCCTCTTTTACAAGTGCATACCGCGTGCTCTCTTCCACCAGGGAGACCACGAACAGCATGTCCTCCCCGATCGTCAGGCCCTTCCGGAACCTTCTGTCTCCAATCGCCTCTCTCGTAAAAAGCTTGCTCCAGACTCTGGTGTCGCGAAGGAGAATCGCATTCTTTACGATTTCCGTCCCCGTGAAAATCTGAGGCTTCCCACCGCATTCCGCTGCCTGGGATGCCTGCTCCTCCCGGCACGCTTTCGCCTGACCGGTCTGCTTTCCTCCCGCTGGCTCTCTGTCTGCACGGCCCGTCCCGTTCGTATCTGCCGTTTTCTTGTATTCCTCAGCTTTGTCGTATTCCGCCGTTTTTTCGTATTCTGCGGCCTCCTCCGGCGTCACCGCGAGGAAGCCGCAGCCGCAGATCTGCGCCCCGGTCCTTTCGTGCAGCGCATACAGGAACTCCAGCATTTCCGGTTCCATGGCATCGTCCGCATCAAGGAACGTAACAAAGCTTCCCCTCGCCGCCGCAAGGCCGCGGTTTCTCGCCTCGGAAACCCCCTCGTCCCGCATATGAATTACCCGGAAAAAAACAGGCTGCAGCGCCGGATTCTCTTCCTGCACGGAGCCGTTTTCCTTCCCGCCCGGCATGCCGTTTGGCATGCAATGTAAAAAGTCTGCGGCAGGCCCGTCTCCAATGGGATCCTGCCGCCTGACAGCATCCGCACCTGCCTCTTTTGCCAGCGCATCGCAAAGGCGGCTGCACGCATCGTCCGAGCCGTCATCCACCAGAATCACCTCCAGAGGAAGAACGTTCCTCGCCGTCTGGCGCAGAATGCTCCTGACCGCTGCAGCCAGTGTCTTTTCTGCGTTGTGCACGGGAATAATCACGCTGATGACAGGATTGTTCCCGCTGTTGTTTCTCTCCTTTTCCACTTGATGACTCTCTTTCCGTAACCGACCGTCACCAACAGGTCAACCACATCCACAATTCTTACAGGAAAATCAGGTATATCCGGAGCCTCCTTTTC
>DAIMKA010000297.1:0-853 GCA_036721955.1 Lachnospiraceae bacterium
AAGAGGTGTTCCCTATGATGTATCTGCTCTATGTCATCGCCGGTCTGGGTGCCGGCATTGTCACCGGTCTTGCCGGCCTGTCCGCCGCCGTGGTCATCACGCCGATTCTGGTGAGCCTGTGCGGCTGGGCGAGCTACGATGCCGTCACCGTTGCTCTTGCCTCCGATGTGCTGGCAAGTCTGCTCTCCGCTTATACCTACTACCGCAACCGGAACATTGATTTGAAGCGCGGAAGCCTTGTCACCATCACCGCATTCCTCGGAACCGTGGTCGGCAGTTACTGCGGTTTCCTCTTCAGCCAGAAAAATCCGGACGGTCTCGGTTATCTTTCCATGCTGACCACGATTTTTCTCGGCGTCAAATTCCTCTTCAAGCCCGTGACCGGCGGTCATGACGCACAGTCCGGCGCAGGGCCCTCCGCACGCAAAACCGCGCTCGCCATGCTGATGGGCTGCGGCATCGGCTGGGTCTGCGGCTTCACCGGAAGCGGCGGCGGGATCCTGATGCTCACCGTCTTCACAATCTTCCTCGGCTACAATCTGAAGGTGGCCGTGGGAACCAGCACGATGATCATGTCCCTGGTTGCGCTGACCGGGGCTGTCAGCCACATCTCGATGGGCGCACAGATTTTCCCGCTTCCCATGCTCATTGTGGTGATTTCCTGTCTGGTCGGCGCCCTCGTCTCCGCGCGCTTTGCCAACCGGTGCGAAATCCGGAAGCTCAACCACGTGGTCGGCATCGTGCTGATGATCCTCGGCACCGCCACCATCCTGATCAAGATCCTGTAAAAAAGATTCGGGAAACCGGCGTCCTGCTCTCCGAAATATTATCTGCCAATCACTCTGGTGAAGCC
>DAIMKA010000297.1:863-2391 GCA_036721955.1 Lachnospiraceae bacterium
TGCCCTGTCCGTTCCGGACAGGGCAGTTTTTCCCTCTCTGCATTTGGATTTTGACTTCGAAGGCTGCCGACAGAGCCGGGCTGTTGTGTTCCCTGCCTATTTTTCTGCACTCTTTTTGCCGAGTCTCCGGAATTCATGAATCAGTGACCCGACGAGGACGAGATCCGCACCGATCCAGGCCGCAACCTCTCCCCACATGATGGCAAGTCCGCCAAGGCGCCTCGCCACCACAAGCGCCATGAAGGTCCGCATGCCGAATTCCGCAAGGCCGGAAACCATCGGCATTCTCGTATTGCCGAGTCCCTGAAGCGTATTCCGCACAATGTGGAGAATGTACAGGATCGAAATGGTCGCGCTCATGATCACCAGATACTCCACCGCGTACCCGGTTGCCTCTGCCGCCTCCTTCCCCGAGGAAGAAATGAACAGTCCCACGATCTGATTCCGGAGTGCGATCATAACGCCGCCCACCAGTGCGCTGGTCGCCAGTGCGATCAGTACCGCATCCCGGAATCCGCGGCGGATCCGGTCGTATTTTCCCGCACCGAGGTTCTGTCCGATGTAAGTCAGCATCGCATAGCCGTAGGCAATCGCCGCCATTTCAAGAGCACCGTACAGCTTGTTCGTCGCTGTATATCCCGCAAGAAAGGCAACGCCAAGCTGATTGACGACGGAATTCACGATCATGCCGCCGACCGAAATGATCATGTTCATCAGCATCACGGGCCAGGCAAGCTTCAGGAGCTTTCCGTCCATCTGCGGCTCCCCTCTGCCGTCCTCCCTTTCAAAGCGAAGATATTCCACTTTTCTTACCACGAGCAGGCAGTAAATGCCGGAAACGGCCTGAGAGAGAATCGTCGCAGCTGCCGCGCCTTCGATTCCCCAGGGCAGCACCAGAACGAACAGAAGGTCCAGCGCAATATTCAGAAGAGACGCGATCACAATGGCAATCAGAGGATCCCGGCTGTTGCCCAGGGCCCGCAGCTCCGATGCGCAGAAGTTGTACAGCATCTGCGCGGGAATTCCGGCGAAGATAATCCGGATATACAGCTCCGCCATGCTGCGGATCTCCGCGTTCACATTCAGGATCGTCAGCACCGGTCCCACCGAGAGCTGTGCCAGAATCGTCAGCAGAATCCCGATGATCACAGACAGCCGGACGGAATGCGCGCAGGCCTTCCGGAGATTCCCGTATTCCCCTGCGCCGAAAAACTGCGCCATCAGGATGGCAAAGCCCTGTGTCACTCCCTGTACGATTCCCAGCATCATGTAGTTGTACCAGTCCGCCGAGCCGAGTGCCGCCAGGGCATCCACGCCGACACCGCGGGAGACAATGATGGTATCCGTAATGGTATACACCTGCTGAAAAAGATTCCCCAGCATCAGCGGAATCGCGAACAGGAAGATCAGCTTCGCCGGGCTTCCCTCCGTCATGTTCCGTACTTCCTTCTGTGTCATAGTCTTCACGCAATTTCTCCTCTCGTTTCTGCGCAGCCGGTTCCGCAATCCTGAAAATCCGTTCTGCCCG
>DAIMKA010000298.1:0-2390 GCA_036721955.1 Lachnospiraceae bacterium
ACCGCCTTGGAAACCGCATCGAAATCCTCCGGAGCCGTCAGAATGACAAGGGAATCCTCATCCTCCTGAATGTCCTCGGCACCGGCATCCAGAACAACCATCATCAGATCATCGGCAGAGCCGTCATACTCCTCGCGGTCCACCACGATCTGGCCCTTCTGGTCAAACATGAAGGAGACGCTTCCCTTGGTGCCCATGGAGCCGTTTCCCTTGGAAAACGCGGAACGGACATCGGAAGCCGTGCGGTTCACGTTGTCCGTCAGGGTCTCCACAATGATGGCAACCCCGCCCGGGCCGTAGCCCTCGTAGGTATTCTGCTGATAGTTGACATTGTCCACGTCTCCGGCTGCCTTCTTGATGCCGCGCTCGATGGTGTCGTTGGGCATGTTGGCTGCCTTCGCCTTGGCAACGACCTGCGCCAGCTTGAAGTTGTTGTTCGGATCCGGGCCGCCTTCCTTGACGGCAACGGCGATCTCACGGCCGATGATGGTGAAAACCTTTCCCTTTGCCGCGTCGTTTGCTTCCTTCTTATGCTTGATGTTTGCAAATTTGGAATGTCCTGACATTGTTTTTCTCCTTT
Organism: Lachnospiraceae bacterium; assembly: GCA_036721955.1. Classification (GTDB taxonomy): domain Bacteria; phylum Bacillota; class Clostridia; order Lachnospirales; family Lachnospiraceae; genus CAG-791. Next base: position 581 of record DAIMKA010000298.1, read on the forward strand.
ATTTCCTTATCTGTTTGATCTCTGTTCAGCAGCGGCCGGTTTTTCATGCGGATCCTCTGCCTGCAGATGAATCCGGGACGTGCTGAATGGTTGTACCTGTTTGAAAAGCGTGCTGCTCCGGCTGACGCCGACCGCAGCTGTCCCCGGATGATTTCCGGGATGATCCTCTAGGACGAGATTCTGGTCAGAGCGACTCTCTGCACCTGCCGGTCCTCCACCGACAGCACGTGAAAACGGTACCCTCCGTAATCCGTGGTGAAGTGCTCGTTTGCCTCCGGCACCTTGTCCATCTGCGACATCAGGAAGCCGTTGACGGTTTCATACCGGTCATCGTCGAACTCAATTCCGAACCGCTTCGTCAGATCCTCCAGCGGCGTTCTGCCGTCGATAATGAACTCGTTCTTATTGGCCGTCGGCGTGATGTGATTCTCGTCCACATCATACTCATCCATGATGTTGCCGACGATCTCCTCCAGGATATCCTCCATGGCGATCAGACCGGAGGTCTGCCCGTACTCATCAATGACGATGACCATCTGGGTCTTTTTCTTCTGCATCTGGCGGAACAGATCGTCGATGTCCTTGGTCTCCGGAACGAAATCCGCCTCACGGAGAAGCCCCGTGCAGTCGCGGAGGCACTTTTCCTCCTCTTCCGGATGCTCCTCGCGGTAACGCACGGCATCGCGGAAATTCATGATGCCGATGATGTCATCTATGTTCTCGTGGTAAACAGGAAAGCGCGAATTGTGCTGCTGCAGCATGAAGGCCATCGCGTCCGAGAGCTTCATCTCATCCTCCAGCGCGATGATGTCATTGCGGTGCGTCATGATGTCCGCCGCTTCCTTGTCCGAGAACTCGAAGATGTTCGTAATCATCTCCGCTTCCGACTGGTCAATCACGCCCTGCTCATGACCCTCATTGAGCATGGAGCGGATTTCCTCCTCCGTCACATCGCCCTGCAGGGGATTGCCGCGGATTCCGAACAAAAACAGAATTCCCCTTGCGGAAACGCTGACAAGGCGCGTCAGGGGGAGCACCGCGATCATCAGCACATGGAACACACTGCCGCCGTGCAGCACCCATTTCTCCGGGCGGGCGCTTCCAAGGCGCTTCGGAATCTGCACGCCGACCACCAGAATCACATACAGAACGATCAGCCACGAGAGCACAAGGGAAAGAATCCGGATCCAGTCTCCCTGCACTCCCTCCGGAAACAGCGCCTCCAGACGGCTCCGGAGAAGCCGCGACACCGCGAGTCCGTAAACCGCTCCGACAATCATGTTGACACAGGCCGTCACCAGCTGAACCGTGTCCACATAATCCGCCTGGTTCTTCAGAACCGCGTCCAGAATCCTGCGCCTCCGCGCGCGGATCTTCTGCTCCCTCTCGGAGGAAGTTCCCGGCTCCGTGGTCTCCTGGGACTCCTCTTCCTCCGTCTGCGGGCGAATCGCCCGGACCGCCGCACCGAAACCATATACAATTGCATCAAGAATCAGCAGTACTGCCAGAATCAGGATCAGACAGGCCGCCGACAGCTCTACCATAAAAAGGGTTCACCTCTCCTTCGTTTCCGAATCGGCAGATGCCGAACAAACATAAATTTTAGCATACAACCATTGCATTGCGCAAATTCACATCTTGCGCAGCTGCCGGATCAGATCCGTCGCAAGGATGGAACGCGGACTCTCCTCCCCGGCAAGTGCATCCGCAAGGCGGCCATGAAGATATGCAGCTGCCGCCGCGGCAGGAAAAGCCTCCATGCCCGATGCGAGGCAGGCCGCCGTGATTCCAGTCAGCACATCGCCCGATC
>DAIMKA010000299.1:0-2376 GCA_036721955.1 Lachnospiraceae bacterium
GCAGAACGGCCTTCTGAACCGCACGCCGCGCGGACGGGTCGCCACGAAGGCCGCGTATGAGCATCTTGGACTTGCCTGGCCGGAAGAGGAGGCGTGAGCCTCTGGACAACCGCAGGGAAGTTCAGTACAATAAAAGTGTTGCCCGGTGATGCGGGTGCCGCAAAAACGCGGCACAGAAAGGTAAAAGTGAAACACCGGGGGCGGTCCCGGTGAGTGAGAGCTGCGGAAGAAGCCGCGGCAGGAGTGAACAATGGCTGCGAAGACGGATGCGGAAGTAATTATTGACGGAAAGGTTTATACCCTCTCCGGTTATGAGAGTGAGGAATATCTGCAGAAGATTGCGTCGTACCTGAACGGAAAGATCGCAGAGTTCCGCAAGAATGAGAGCTACAACAAGCTGAACCCGGATTTCAAGAATATCCTGATGCAGATTAACATTGCGGATGACTATTTCCGCACCCAGCGTGAGATGGATGATCTGAAGGCGGACGGCTCCACGAGAGAGAAGGATCTGTACGATCTGAAGCATGAGCTGATCGCAACGCAGATGAAGCTCGAGGCAACCGAGAAGAATCTGAAGGAAGTGCGCGCGGAGAATGACGAGAATGCGAAGAAGATCATTCGTCTGGAGACCGAGCTGAAGACCAGACAGGAGCATTCCGGCAAGAACTGAGGAAAATATCACTTTATGATGGAAGGATGCCGCAGGCGGTCCTTTATGTCATAAAGGGACAGGTGCGGAAGAGATACGGTTTGAGAAAAGAAAAGCGTCGGAGGGAGAATCCGGCGCTTTTTCCTTGTAAAGGAAAATCCGATGAAGGGAAACGTCAGGAAAAAGGTGGAGCTTCTTGCGCCGGCAGGCGGGATGGAGGCATTCCGCGGAGCGCTGAATGCCGGTGCGGATGCGGTTTATCTGGCAGGACAGCAGTTCGGCGCGAGAGCCTACGCCGGGAATTTTACCGAGGAGGAGCTGGGAGAGGTTCTGGAGCGGGCGCATCTGTTCGGCGTCCGGATCTATCTTACGGTCAATACACTGACGAGGCAGAGCGAGCTCCCGCTCCTTACGGCCTTCGTGCAGCGGCTCGCAGAGAAGAAACTGGACGGCGTGATCGTACAGGATCTCGGCGTCGCGGCATCGATCCGGAGAGCCTGCCCGGAGGTGGAGCTGCACGCGAGCACCCAGATGTCGGTGACGGGACGCGAGGCGGTCCGCTTTCTGAAGGAGCAGGGCTTTGTCCGCGTGGTTCCGGCGAGAGAGCTTTCACTCGGGGAGATCCGCCTTCTCAAACAGGAGAACATCGAAGTGGAGAGCTTCATCCACGGAGCGATGTGCTATTCCTATTCCGGGCGGTGCCTGATGTCGAGCTTTCTCGGCGGACGGAGCGGCAACCGCGGGCGCTGCGCCGGAACCTGCCGCCTTCCCTATGAGGTGCTGGATGAGAACGGAAGGCCTGCCGGAAGGGACGGCGTCTGCTATCCGATCTCGATGAAGGACATGTGCGCCGTGCAGATCCTTCCGGATCTCATCGACTGCGGCATCGATTCCTTCAAGATCGAGGGCCGTATGAAGAAACCGGAATACGTGGCGGGAACCGTCGCCATTTACCGGAAATACCTGGACCGCTTCTATGAGTGGGACGAAAAGGGACGCCCCGGCGTCTGGGCGGTGGACCGGGAGGATCTGGATACGCTGAACAGTCTGTACATCCGCGCGGATCTCTGCACCGGCTATTACCGGGAACGGAACGGCAGGAACATGGTGACCATCCATGAGCCCGGTTACCGCGGGGCCAGTCAGGAGCTTCTGGACCGGATCCGGGAGCAGTATCTCCGGGAAGACCGGAAGCTTTCGGTCCGCGGCGAAGCGCGTCTGTGCGCGGGGGAGACGTCCCGGATGACGGTTTCCTGTGGCGGCGTTTCCTGTACGGCGGAGGGAGGTGCCGTGCAGGAAGCGAGAAGCCGCGCCCTGACGGAGGAAGAGATCCGGGCGAAGCTTGGCCGGGCGGGAGGCTCGCCCTTTACCTTTGAGAGCCTTCAGGTGTACACGGACGGCCGGGCCTTCGCGCCGGTTTCGGCACTCGGTGACCTCCGGAGAAAGACGCTGGAAGGACTCACAGAAGCGCTGCTGGAGAGAAGAGCAAAGGAAAATCAGCAGAAGGGAATTGCACGGGAAAAATCCGGCCGTGAGACAAAAACGCAGCAGGAAGGAACTGCCGCAGAACCCTGTCGGAACGCACCGGCGGATTCCTCCGGCGGACTGACCTTGAAGAAAAGACCGCTTCCTTCCGCGTTCTATATGGTAAGAACGGCGCGGCAGGCGGACGCGGTGCTCGCCTGGCTGGAAGAACAATGTCAGGGCAGTCCTGCGGATGGCGT
>DAIMKA010000300.1:0-482 GCA_036721955.1 Lachnospiraceae bacterium
GCTGAACATGACGGTGGAAGAGGCGGTTGTTTTCTTTGCCAACCAGCCAAAGATCGCCCGCAAGCTGCAAACGCTGCTGGACGTGGGTCTGGGTTATGTGACGCTGGGCCAGAGTGCGACCACCCTTTCCGGTGGCGAAGCCCAGCGCGTCAAGCTGGCCAATGAGCTGGCCCGCCGCAGCACCGGCAAGACGGTGTATATTCTGGACGAGCCCACCACCGGCCTGCACATCGCGGACGTGCACCGCCTGATCGAGGTGCTTCAGAAGCTGGTGGATGCGGGCAACACCGTGATCGTCATTGAGCATAATCTGGACCTTATCAAGTGCGCCGATCACATCATTGATCTCGGCCCGGAAGGCGGCAGTGCAGGTGGACAGATCGTAGCCGAAGGCACCCCGGAGCAGGTGGCCGAGGTGAAGGAAAGCTTTACCGGCCAGTACCTGAAGCCGCTGTTGGAAAAGGATCGGATTCTCCGTCAGC
>DAIMKA010000300.1:519-2372 GCA_036721955.1 Lachnospiraceae bacterium
TGTATTGTAGGCCTACACCGAAAGCCTTTAGTTTTTCAAAAAACGGTTGACAAATGCTGCTGATTCGCGTATAATATCATCTGTCGCCACGCTTCGGTAGGGAAGCGACGGTCGATATCCGGGTGTAGCGCAGTTTTGGTAGCGCGCTTGAATGGGGTTCAAGAGGCCGTGAGTTCGATTCTCGCCACTCGGACCAGAAAATCCAACGATTTCACGTTAGAAATCGTTGGATTTTTTTCGTTTGTGGGCTGACCTCATTTGGTTTTGACCACAATTTTGACCACAATGCCAACGATTTTATCTGGTCTAATTAGTGCCGTTCTGTCTAACTTTTAGGCCGAAAAAGCCTCATCAAAAAGCTGAATCGCGTTCTGCCGAATGGATTCCTGAACATGGAGATAATGCTCAGTCATTTCGGTATCGGCATGGCCTACGATGCTCTGGATGGTCTGAATGTCCACGCCCAACGCCTGCATCTGCGACACATAGGTGTGGCGGCAGCTATGCGGAGTGAGCAAGCGAACATCGCCAGCTTCTTCCAGAGATTTGCGGAACACATCACGGAAATGGGTGGGATTGCAGGGTAAGCCAGTCTTGGGGCTTTCCCAGATGAACTGATCGGTGGTATCGCGCAGCTTGATGGCGCATTTACGGACGTTCAGCGGCACCGGAATATCCCGAATACTGTCTTTGGATTTCGGACTGCCGATGCTGACCGTGCCTTTTACAACTTTTACTGCCTGCCGGATGTGAATGACAGAGCCATCTTCTTCAATAAACTGCGGCTCCAAAGCCAGAAGTTCCTGCATTCTCATTCCAGTGCCGAGCAAAAGCCGGATGCTCAAGCCCATGCGGTCATCGGGGAGAACCTTCATCAAGTGGGCAACTTCCTCTGTGGTGAAGGCTTCTTTGCGTTTTGCAGTGCCGGATGCCCGCATCTTTTCAGCAAGTCGAACCGGGTTACGGCGCACAAGGTCATTGGCTTCTGCCTTTTGGAAAATCTGGTAGAGCATCCCTCGTGCCTTGCTGATGTAAGAATCCGAGCGGCCATTGCGCCGCATCCCTTTCAGGAAGTTTTCAATGTCGATGGGACGTATGACGGTCAAAGGGCGGTGGAAGAATCCCTCTTTGAGCATTTTCAGGCAGTATTTGTAGCTTTCCTGTGTCGTGGGAGAGATGTTATCCTTGTGACCCTCGAACCATGTATCAGCCCAATCTTCAAAGTACAGAATCGTGTCCAGCCGGACACCGCTGATAAGCGCATCCTGATACTCTTTCAGTTTGAGCTTGACCTCCTTCTGGGTTTTGCCATAGAAGGTCTTGAAGCGCGGCGAACCATCTTTCTGGTAGCCGTCCATCATACGTAATTCCCAGCGGCCATCGCTGCGGTGGCGAAGCGTACCCTCGCCGTGTGAACGTTTGCTAGGCATATATGCCCCCTTTCCGATGTTCAGATGTTTCGTGAATAGTATAGAAAAAGAAACCTCTTGAATCAAGGATGTCAAATCAGCCGTTTACGCTGTCGGTGATCCACTGGAGAAAGCGGTCTTTGGGAACGACCATCCGCTTGCCGATGTGGAGTGTGGGAAAGCCATCGGAACGGAGCAGGATGTAAGCATTGGCGCGGGAGATACCCAGCGCGGCAGCAACATGATCGGCTGTCAGCGTGATGGGCAACTGGTCATACGAAGTAAACTGAGAGTGCATATATTACCTCTTTTCTCAAAATATTGTGGTCGATATGCAAAGGAAGCCTATATATTGAATTTTAATATGTAACAATGGGCATCTGCGTTATGCGGATGCCCATTGCTGTATAAGGGAGGGATGCCTGTGAATGTCAGAATTTCATC
>DAIMKA010000301.1:0-2353 GCA_036721955.1 Lachnospiraceae bacterium
CCGATGTAGACGGCATCCTTCTTGTCGGCCGTGCCGAGGTCGCGGAGCGCTTTCTCCGTCATGTCCGGGGCGGGCTTTCTGCGGACGCCGTCCATCTCACCGACGGAGAGATCGAACATTCCGGTGAACAGATCGTCCACCAGCTTCTGAACCGCGATATCCGGTTTGTTGGAGACAACGGCGGTTTTCACTCCGGCGGCGCGGAGCTTTTTCAGAACCTCCGGGATTCCGTCGTAGGGACCGGTTTTTATGTCACAGTGGGCCGCATAATAGGGCGTGTAGATGTCCTGAATCCTCTTCACCTCTTCCGCGTCCACGCAAGGGGTGACAGCATCGTGATCGGTTCCGACCTGCTCGAGATCTTCCATCGCGGTTCCGGCCTCTCTTGCAAGCACGCGGGTGACAGCGACGGTGACGCCGCTTCCGAAGAACTGACGGACGTCATCCTCCCTGTAGTCGTGGCGGTGTCCTGCGGCGGCGAGCGCGTAGTTCATGGAATCCGTCAGGTCTCCCAGGGTGTTGAGCACGGTTCCATCCATATCGAAAACAGCAGTGGTATAGTTCATGGCATATCCTTTCCCTTCAAAAGGCACCAGCCGCACGGGCATCTTCCGGTCCGGCCGCGGATGTCCTGCAGACAGCAGATTCCTGTACAAAACGATTGATATTGAAAAAAGGAATGCGGGGAAGCGAAACAGCCCCCTGCAATTTTGTCCGGCGCGCAAATTTCGCGCAAACAAGAGTATAATTCGAAAAGGCAGTCCGGTCCATACCAAAGGTGCCGGAATCAGGAAGGAGGACAGACAATGAAATTTTCCGAAATGCCCTACAAAAGAGTGGATTTTGATGAGGTAACGGCTTCGTTCCGGCGGCTGGAGGCGGAGCTGGACAGGGCCGCATCCGGTGAGGAGCAGATGGAAGTTCACCGGAAATACTATGAGCTGACCGGTCATGTGCTGACGCAGATGACCCTGGCGGAAATCCGGCATGACATTGACACGACGGATGATTTTTACAGTGCGGAACAGGATTTCTACGACAAGAACGGCCCGGTATTCCGGAACCTGTGCGTGTCGTATCAGAAAAAGCTCTACCGGTCTCCGTACCGCGCTTATCTGGAAGAGAAAATCGGAAAGGTCGCGTTCAAGAACATCGAACTCGGCATGAAGTCGGTGGATGACAGGATCCTTCCGCTCATGCAGGAGGAGAATGCGATCCAGACGGAGTACAACAAGCTCCTTGCCACAGCGAAGATCGACTGGAGAGGCGAGACGCTGAACCTGTCCCTGATGAATCCGTATCTTCATTCGCAGGACCGGAACGTCCGCGCAGAGGCGTGGAAGAAGTACACGGCCTTTTTCGAGAAAAATCAGGAACAGCTGGATGATATTTATGACCGTCTGGTGAAAAACCGGACCCGGCAGGGCGAGGCGATGGGGTACAAGAACTATCTGCCGCTCGGCGATGCCAGAATGATGCGCAACTGCTACGACCGGAGCGATATGGCGGAGTTCCGCAGACAGGTCAAAAACGACTTCGTTCCGTTCGCGGAGAAGCTTCACGAGAGAAGAAGGAAACGCCTCGGGATTGATCATCTTCTCTATATTGATGAAGGCGTCTATTTCCCGCAGGGGAATCCGGCGCCGGTCGGAACCCCTGCGGAAATTCTGGCGGCCGGCCGGAAGATGTACCACGAGCTCTCGAAGGAGACCGGAGAGTTCATGGATTTCATGTGTGAGAACGAGCTTTTTGACGTGCTGGGACGCAAGACGAAGAAAACCGGCGGCTATATGACGTATCTTCCGGATTTCGGGGCGCCGTTTATTTTCGCAAACTTCAACGGAACCAGCGGCGACGCGGATGTCATCACCCACGAGTGCGGCCACGCGTTTCAGTGGTATCTGGTCAAGGACGACCCCATCCGGGAGCACTGGGACATCACGATGGAGACGGCGGAGACGCATTCCATGTCGATGGAGTTCTTCACGGAGCCGTGGATGAACCTTCTGTTCGGGGAGAGGGCGAAGGATTACGTGGACATGCATTTTGAGGATTCCATGGCTTTTATTCCCTACGGAACCATGGTGGATGAGTTCCAGGAGATCGCCTATCAGAATCCGGAGCTCACACCGGCGCAGAGAAACGGCGTGTGGAGAGATCTGGAACGGCAGTACAAGCCGCATCTGGACTATACCGGCAACGCTTATTACGAGGCGGGAGGCTTCTGGCAGAAGCAGCATCACATTTACGACTGCCCGCTGTACTATATTGATTACTGCATCGCGCAGACGAATGCGCTGCAGTACAAGGTCTGGATGGACCGCGATTTTCATGGCGCATGGGACAGCTATCT
>DAIMKA010000302.1:0-2322 GCA_036721955.1 Lachnospiraceae bacterium
TGCGTGTCATTTATCCGGAGAAGGACTATCAGGACGGTGTAGATATCAATCCAATGATGATCTATCAGCGCTTTCCGGATGAAATTCCGACGACTTCCACGCCTTCACTGGCAGAAGTGACGGATAAATTCGATGAACTGAGAGACAAGGGCTATGAGAAGGTGATCGTGATTACCATCTCCAGCGGCCTGTCCGGAACATACAATACCATCCGGCTGGCGGCATCGGAATACGAGGACCTGGAAATCTTTGTTTTCGACACGAAGAACATTTCATCGGCAAGCGGTATTTTTGCGATCTGGGCGGCAACGCGTCTGCAGAAGGGCGAGTCCTTTGAGGCTATCTGCAGAAGACTTCCGGAGAAGCTCGGCGACAGCAAGGCGCTGTTCTACATGGATACACTGAAATATCTGCAGCACGGCGGCCGGATCGGAAAGGTCGCGGGGACCATTGGCGAAGCGCTGAAGATCAAGCCGATCATTTCCTGTGATGAAAACGGAACCTACTATACCGTGGCGAAGATCCGCGGGGCGAAGACGGCGAAGCTCAAACTGGCGGAAGAGGTCGTCCGTTACAGTTTCGGACATAAGACCTGGATGATCATCAAGGAAGGCGATGCGCACGCGGAGGCGGTTGCAATGCAGGAGCTTCTGGAGAATCATGAGAAACTGGTGGACAAGCAGATCCTCTTCGAGGAGCAGATCACGGCAACTCTGGCGCTGAACACGGGCCCCGGCCTGGTCGGCGTCGTGGTGATGCGGGATCCCGATGACTAGAGCTTTTCCGGGCAGACCGGAATCGGCAGATCGGAATCCATTTGCTGTGTATTCATGATGATGTTCCAGTCTCCATGAGCGGTGGCGGGAGAATAAACAACAGGCAGCAGGCGGTGCAGAGGCACTGCCTGCTGTTTTGCGTCTGGAGGAAAGGAATTTGCAGGCCTCTGTGCGGAGATACGGATGGATGCGAAGTGCCCCTCTTTTTGGTATAATTATTCAGTTATAGTGTGCCTGCACAGCAGCGGCATGGTCCGCCTGTGGGGCGTCGTTGGGAGGGTATGGCAATGACACAGACGGAAGAAGTATTACAGGCATTTGAGAAAGAGTTCGGCGACACCAGGGGAGTCCGCCTTTTCTTTGCACCGGGACGCGTGAATCTGATCGGAGAGCACACGGACTACAACGGCGGGCATGTGTTTCCATGCGCGATCAGCCTGGGAACCTATGCGGCGGCCAGAAAGAGAAACGACCGTGTGATGCGGTTCTTTTCCGTGAATTTCGCGAAAATCGGCGTAATCCAGACATCGCTGGACGATCTTACGCCTTCCAAAGAGGCCGGATGGACCAACTATCCGAAAGGTGTAGTATGGGCCTTTGCACAGAAGGGACATCCGATTGACAGCGGTTTTGATATGGTGATTTACGGAGACATTCCGAACGGATCCGGGCTGTCCTCCTCGGCTTCTCTGGAGGTGCTGACGGGAGAGATGCTGCGCAGCTTTTTCGGAATGGAAGCGGAGCTGACGAATGAAGATCTTGCCCTTATCGGTCAGTACTCGGAGAACGAGTACAACGGCATGAAGTGCGGTATCATGGACCAGTTCGCCTCGGCCATGGGCAAGGAAGGCAACGCGATTTTCCTTGATACCAACAGCATGCAGTTTGAATATGCTCCGCTGAATCTTGCCGGAATGAAGCTGATGGTGACGAACACCAACAAAAAGCACAGTCTGGTGGATTCCGAGTATAACCTTCGAAGAGAGCAGTGCGGGCGTGCTCTGAGGGATCTGCAGAAAAAGCTCTCTGTGAAGACGCTGGGAGATCTTTCGATTGAGGAGTACGAAGCGAACAAGGATCTCATTGAGGACGAGGTCTGCCGCCGCCGGGCGAAGCATGCAGTCTATGAGAATCAGCGGACCATTGAGGCAGTCGCGGCCCTGAAGGCCGGTGATGTAGCGCGTTTCGGCAGGCTGATGAATGAATCCCATGTTTCGCTTCGTGATGACTATGAGACCTCCTGCCCGGAGGCAGATATCCTGGCGGAAGAGGCCTGGAAGATTCCGGGGGTTCTCGGTTCCCGGATTACCGGCGGCGGCTTCGGCGGCTGCACGGTGAGCATTGTGAAGGACGAGGCCGTGGAAGAATTCCGGGAGAAGCTCGGAGACGTGTACCGGAAGAAGGTCGGCTATCCGGCATCTTTCTACACATTGGAAATCGGCGGCGGTCCGAGAGAGCTGTGACGAACGGCCTGGAAGAGGCCGCCGAGCGGCCCCAATTTTGATGATCCCATCGGAGAAAGCCCATTCGGGCATTTCTCTTCGGG
>DAIMKA010000303.1:0-2310 GCA_036721955.1 Lachnospiraceae bacterium
GTCCGCTCCGTAGATGCAGCGCACCAGCTCGCTTCGTCCGCTTCCCAGAAGTCCTGTCAGGCCGACCACCTCGCCCTCGTGAATTTCGAAATCAAACGGCTTGATGGTTCCCTTGTGGGAAAGTCCTTTGGCCTCCACCACGATCTTCTCGCCGACTTTTCCGGAGCCTTCCGCCTTGATGGACTTCAGATCGTCAAAATCCTTGCCCAGCATCGCCGCAACCAGTTTGACTCTCGGCAGCTCTGCCACCGAATAATCGCCCACAAACTGTCCGTTTCTCATTACGGTGATCCGGTCGCAGACCGCATAGACCTGTTCCAGGAAATGCGTGACAAACAGAATTCCGACTCCCTTGTCCCGGAGCTGCCTCATCAGCCGGAACAGCTTCTCCACCTCGTTGTCGTCCAGAGAGGAGGTCGGCTCATCCAGAATCAGGACCCGGCATTCCATGTCCACAGCGCGTGCGATGGCGATCATCTGCTGAATCGCAATGGAATAGTTCTCCAGTGTCTTCGTGACATCAATCGGAATGTTCAGACCGTCCATGATCTCCTTTGCCCGGCGGTTCATCGTCTTCCAGTCAATGGCTCCTCCCTTTTTGAGCGGCTCTCTTCCGATGAAGAGATTCTCCGCCACGGAGAGGTTGGGACACAGGTTGACTTCCTGATACACGGTGGCAATGCCGATGTTCTGGGCATCCTGCGTGGAATGATTGAAAATATTGCCCTCCACTCCGTCCATATGGACCTCGCCGCTGTCTCTTTCATAGACGCCGGTCAGGCATTTGATGATGGTGGATTTTCCGGCGCCGTTCTCCCCCATCAGTGCGTGGATTTCTCCCTTGCGGATTGTCAGCTGTGCATTGTCAAGCGCAACCACACCGGGGAAGGTCTTGGTAATGTTCCGCATCGTAATCAGCACATTGTCTTCCATAATTCCTCCATTTGTAACTGTTTGACACCGGACAGTTACCTGTATTTTTCAAAAACAGGGGCAGCTCCCTTTCAGGGAACCGCCCCTTTCTCTGTACTCCCTGGAGTAAATCAGTATGCTCCGTCTACAACCGACTGATCGACAACGATCAGATCCTCGGTAACCTCCTCGCCTGCATTGTTCGTGTAGGTGATGTTCGGAAGGGTATCTTCTGCAACATACCAGGGCTCTGTCATGAAGGTCTGCTTCTCAACTTCGCCGCCTGCCTCAAGAGTCTTGATGATGTTCAGGCAGTCAGGTCCCTGCAGAGGGTTGCACTGGAAGTCAGCGTTGATCTGTCCTGCGAGCACGTCGGTCAGACCTGCCTTGCATGCATCGAAGGAAATCAGGATCACATCGCCGCCTACGCCGTAGGAAACGCCTGCTGCCTTCATCGCGTCGATGGCACCGAATGCCTCGTTATCGTTCTGGCAGATCACAACATTGAACTGGCCGTCATAGGACTTGCAGTAGGACTCCATGACGCTCTGGCCGCCTTCCTGTGTGAAGTCGCCGGTCTGGGAATCGATCAGGTTCCATCCGTTGTCCTCTACATACTTGTGGAAGCCGTTGGTACGTCCGATTTCTGCGGAGGAGCCGGTGGTTCCCGTGATCTCCAGAATGTTCAGATCATCAATGCCCTTTGCCTCTGCGTAAGCCTTCAGCCAGGCGCCTGCCGCAAGACCCTCGTTGGTGAATTCGGAGCCGACCCAGGAAACGTACTTGTCGGAATCATCAATGGTACGGTCGATGACGATAACCGGAATGCCGGCATCCTCTGCCTCGGTCAGAACGGTGTCCCAGCCGGTGGATACGATCGGGTCAATGACAATGTAGTCAACATCCTGGGAAATGAAGTTGCGGACCGCCTCGAGCTGTGCTGCGGAATCGTTGTCGCAGTCAACGAACTGAAGGTCGATGCCGTTCTCTTCGGAAAGAGCGGACTGGATCGAGTTCGTGGAAGCGGTGCGCCAGTCGGATTCATGTCCTACCTGTGCAAAGCCTACGGTAATCAGACCGCCGTCGGAAGAATCGGAAGTGTCTGCCGCAGTCGTGTCGGCTGCTGCCGAAGTATCCGCTGCGTCCGTGCTCTCCTCGGAAGCTGCGGACCCGGTGTCCTCTGTCGTCTGGGAAGAGCCACATCCTGCCAGCATGGAGACAGCCAGTGCAGCGGCCATAATCGAAGCGAAAACTTTCTTTTTCATAGAACCCTCCTGAAAAAATAATATGAAAATAATGTCTGGTCAGATCCCCCGCGGAATTTCTGTCCGAAATCTTTTAAGACTTCCGGCCCTCTCCGGGATTTTCCTCCGGAATCTCTTCTGATCCGGAATCCGA
>DAIMKA010000304.1:0-2310 GCA_036721955.1 Lachnospiraceae bacterium
AGGCCATCCTTTTCGTAAATGCCAAACTCCGGCTCCGCTTTGTCTCCGGCCGCCTTCCCATGACCTGCCGCGCAGCTCTCCCGGAAAGAGCGGCCGTTTTCTGCCTCTTCTTCCCGGCTCCGGAAGAATTGCTGATAGGCTGCGAGCTCTTTTTCCTTCCATGCGTCCGCGCCGAACCACAGCGCATCGAGGCTCACGTTCCCTGCCGTCCGGTAGGCATCGGAGTAGAACCAGTCATGGCGGTACGGATTCCCGCCGTCGATCTCTGCCTGCGTCCGAAGGTGCGGCGTCCCGTCGAACTCCGCGTACTCCGCACAAAGCCCCGTGTCCGGATCACAGGCCTTCTTCAGATATTCCCGGCTCTTTTCCGCCGCCTCGTGCCAGAACTGCCGGTTGTCCTCATCCCACAGGGCGAACAGCTCATAGAAATGCGGCAGATGATAGGAAGGGTCCGTGAACGGGCATCCCGGAACGAACAGGATCAGATGGTTGTCCCGGTTCCACATGGCCCGGTTCTGCGGCGCGCCGTGCCAGATGCAGGCCTGCAGGATTTTCCTGGCCCAGGCGCTGTACGCATGGATTCCTTCGCCGTCGCCCCAGCGATGAGACGCAAGGAACAGGGCCATGGCGAAATATTCCTCCCCGTCCGGCGCGGGCCCCGTGGAATTCTTCGTTCCGTCCGGCTGGCAGGACCAGGCAAAGTATCCGGCGTTCTCCCCTTCTTCCATGTACATATACGTGACCGCCCACTTCCAGATGCGGTCAAACTCTTCCCTGTGATTCAGCTGCACGCAGGCCATCATGCCGTAGGACATTCCCTCCGTCCGCGCATCATGATTGCCGGTGTCCTCGATGTAACCCATGTCGCCGCCCACGGGATGATAGATGCGCTCCTCTTCCCTCCCGTAGAACAGGGTCTGCCAGATCTGTTCGAGCTTCTCCCGGCTCTCTCCGGGTTCCGCGAGCCCTGCTGCCGCAAAGACGTCCTCATACGGAACGCCTCCCTCCGTCTCCGTCACCTTCTTCGGCTCATGGACCTTCCGGATATCAAAAAGAAGATTGGCAAGCTCCCCTTCCTTTTTCGCCACATAGTGAAGACAGGTGTCATCGAATTTCTCGAACACAAGCCCCTCCGCCCGGCACGAAAGGAGCTGGTCGCAGCGCCCGATCATCTCCGGAATCAGTCCCTTCGGAGCCGCATCGATCGGGTGAGACAAAAGGAGGGAGTCCCACTCGCTCTCTCTTTTTTGCAGCTGCACGAGGCTCTCACGGAACCGCTTCACCGTAAGGCCGGACTCGAAATGAAGATACGTGATCCAGTGGCAGGCATCGCCCGTAAGAAGCAGGCGGTCCGGCCGGATCAGCATGGCCATGGTCATCGGCGTGTGTCCCGGGCAGCAGATCGCCTCCACCTCCACGCCGCCTCCGAGGTCGAACACCTGGCCGTCCGAAAGGTCCCGCATGCAAATGTCCCGGATCCGCGTCACCGCGTCCGGATCCCCGGAAAATCCGTGCTCTGCCGCAATGCCTTCTCCCTTTGCCTCCGTATAATGAATGGCGGTCGGAATCCGCTCTTCCTCATTCAGATACACTTCCCCGAAGCGGTACATTCCGCCGCAGTGGTCATAATGCCCGTGTGTCAGCGCCACCGTGACCGGAAGGTCCGTGAGCGTTTTCACATACGCCGCGATGTTCCCGACTCCGCATCCCGTATCGATCAGAAGGGCACGGTCCCTTCCCTCCACGAGGTACATGAATTCCTGAATGATCCCGCGGATTCTCGTGATGTGCTCCGACACTCTCTCCGAGGTAAAATATTCCGTCTGCTTTCCCGTCTCTTCTGCCATACCGTTTTTCCTCCTGCCTCCGGCCCTTTGCCCGTCATCGTGCTGCTTTTTCTGCATTCGCAGCAGCTTCTCCGTATCGCGCAGCCTTTCCGGAATTTATTTCGTACTCCGGCAGGCCCTGTCCGTCTTCCACCCTGAATCGTTTTCAGCAGTTCTGATCCATTCTCTTCCCTGCGGGTTCTCTCAGTCCAAAAGAAAATCCGCCATGACCGCGTTGCTGACATCAATGCCCGCATCGGTAAGAAAGACGCTTCCCTCTTTTCTCTCCAGCATTCCAAGCTCCTGGTAGCGTTTCAGCACCGGGCCGTAGACGCTCTCCATGCTCCTGCCGAAGCGCGTTTCGAATTCTCCCTCCGAAACGCCCTGCATTCTCCGAAGGCCGAGGAACATGAATTCCGCCATCCGGTCCTTGACGCTCAGGCATTCTTCCTCTTCGTACAGACCTTCCGGAAGCTTCCGCCGG